>CACZKQ010000006.1 GCA_902781765.1 uncultured Elusimicrobium sp.
GGAAACGTACGATTGTGCAAGCAAAGAACCCGGAACAACCGGAACAAAAACGCGTACGGAAGTGTGTGATGAGGAACGCGGAGAATGGTATTATCCGGAAACGTGGACGGGTAGTTGTGAGGCCGTTCCGTGTGAAGGGGAGCCGGTTTTACGCGAAGCATGCGGAGAAGGGATGTGCGGATGGAAGACGCGGGAAGTGACGGAATGTGTAAATGGGGAGTGGCAGTATACGGAATGGGACGATACGTGCCGAACGGCCGAAACACAAACGTACGATTGTGCTACCGAGGAACCTGGTAAAACAGGAACAAAGACTCGTACGGAAGTATGTAATGAAGTAAGCGGGGAGTGGCGTTACCCGGACACGTGGGAAGGGGAATGTAAGCCAAAGCGTTGGTTGTCGCCGCTTTCCTATTGTGCAACTGCCAACCACGAAGATAAGGAAAAAGAAAGAACAGGCTACTGTAGAGCCATCGGGATCGGGGCAATAGGAATCGTCCGCTCATGTGCTACAAATGATGGACATCAGTGGGGAGATACCACTGGGAATGGAGAAAAATATGGTATTTACAATTGTAGTGCAAATAACGAAAAAGTGTTATCTTTTCTTGAAAGGGTTTCTCGATATCAACATGTTGCCGCTTTACCGCCCGGTTGTTCATTCGGAGGAGAATGTGATGAGTGTGATCCCTCCAAAAAATATTATGATTTGGATAATGCTTTTTGTGAAACCTGTTGGGCACATGGGCTTTTGAATGAGGAACATACGGTTGCTGGTAGGTGTGATACCATGTACCAAATCCCGTATGCTATTTGTAGAGAAGCGGCGGAGAATCCCTTTAAGTGTTATCCAACGGTAAATTGTAAAGCAGTTCCGTTTTGGCAGATGAGTGCGGGTAATTCAATGGTATTGCGAGGAAATGAATGGGTCCCGACGAGAAATGATTTGCCTTGTCTGCAACAATAGGAAATCTTATTCGTGTGTCGTTTAAACTAAAACTCCCCGGTTTTCATACAAGCCGGGGAGTTTTATTTGCAACAATTTCCCCCAATACAATCTACTAAAATACTATAATAGTAGTATGACGATTACCGAATTCAAAACCGCCTGTGAAAATTTAGAGCAGGAATATAAAACAAAGATTTCCCAAGCCCAAGGTGTTGCCGCCGTGGAAGAACTCCGCGTCGCCGCGCTTGGGCGCAAAGGGGCCTTAACGGAACTGTTAAAGGGCCTTAAAGATTTTTCTATTGACGATAAAAAAACCGCCGGTCCGCTCGGCAACGCGCTAAAAGCGTCGCTTACGTTGGCCTTTGACGAAAAACAAGCGTTTTTCGCCGCCAAAGAACTTAACGAAGAATTAAATAAAACCGAAATCGATTTAACACTTCCCGGCCGCCCGGTAGCGCGCGGACACCGCCACCCGCTTTCCGTTGCGCAAGACCGCATGACCGATATTTTGTCCCAGCTTGGTTTTGAATGGGCCGAAGGTCCGTGGGTGGAAGACGAAAAACATAATTTTGATTTGTTAAATATTCCGCTCCACCACCCGGCGCGCGACGCGCAAGATACGTTTTTTGTAGACAGTAAAATGCCGCTTGTGCTTCGCACGCATACTTCTAACGTGCAAAGCCGGTATATGGAAAAACACAAACCGCCGCTACGCATTATGGCGCCGGGGCGGGTGTTTCGCAACGATAGTTTAGACGCTACCCATAGCCCGGTGTTCCACCAAATTGAAGGGCTCTATGTAGATAAAAACGTCAGCATGGCCGACCTCAAAACCGATCTTACTGCCTTTATGAAAGGGCTGTTTGGCAACAAGGCCGAAATCCGCTTCCGCCCGTCGTTCTTCCCGTTTACGGAACCGAGCGTAGAAGTAGACGTCAAATGCGTGTTCTGCCAAGGAAAGGGCTGTAATGTGTGCAAAGGCAGCGGCTGGATTGAAATGCTCGGTGCAGGCGTTGTGCACCCCAACGTGCTTAAAAACTGTGGCATTGACCCCGAGCAGTTTAGCGGCTATGCCTTTGGTATGGGTGTGGAACGATTAGCCATGATGATGCTTAACATCAAGGACATTCGCACGTTTTACGAAAACGATTTGCGCGTACTGAAACAATTTTAAGGACGAGTTATGAAAATTCTATATTCTTGGTTAAAAGATTTTATTGAGCTTGATTTAACGCCCGAAGAGTTGACCAAAAAACTAACGGATTTGGGTATTGAGGTGGCTTCGGTAGAAACGACCGGGGCTGATTTTGAAGGCGTCAATGTGGCGCAAATTATCAAGATTGACGACCATCCCAACTCCGACCATTTGCATTTGGTAACGCTGGACCTGGGCGGCGGAAAAACGCAGCGCGTAGTGTGCGGTGCGCCCAATGTGGCTGTCGGTCAGAAAGTGCCGCTTGCCAAAGTAGGCGCGCGGCTTGGAAAAATCGTCTTAAAACCGGCAGTGATTCGCGGGGTAGAATCTGAAGGGATGATTTGTTCTTCCGACGAGCTTGGCCTTACGCAAACCCGCGCGCACGGTATTCTGGTGCTAGATGAAAACATCCCGCTCGGTACGGATGTTTCCACGCTTTACGGCAAGCCGGACTCGTTATTTGATTTGGAAATTACCTCTAACCGCCCTGATTTACTTTCCCATTTAGGCGTTGCGCGCGAACTAGGGGCTCTGCTTAACAAGCCGGTCAAACTGCCGGAAATCAAAAAAATTGCCGGAGAGGGGAAATCCTTGGAAATAGAAATCCAAAACGCCGCCGCTTGTCCGCGCTATGCGGGCCGAGTGATTCGCGGCGTAAAAAACGTGGAATCGCCCGAATGGATGAAAACACGTTTGGCCGCCATGGGGCTTAACCCTAAAGGGGCTCTCGTGGACATTACCAACTATGTGATGTTTGAACTTGGCCACCCCTTGCACGCGTTTGATTTGCGCTTGGTGGAAGGCGGAAAAATTATTGTGCGTAACGCAAATCCCGGCGAAAAATTTACCCTTTTAAACGGCCGTGAACTAGAGCTTACTGAAAATTGTTTGATGATTGCCGACGAAAAGAAAGCCACCGCGCTAGCCGGCATTATGGGCGGTCTAAACAGCGGTGTGCAAGAAGATACGACGGATATTTTTGTGGAAGCTGCGTATTTTGATGCGCCGACGATTAACAAAACCGTCAAAAAATTTGCGATTACCAGCGACGCCGCGCAACGCTTTGAACGCGGAACCGATATTGAGGGCGCGTTAACCGCGTTGCACCGCGCCAGCGAACTGTTTGTGCAACTTTGCGGCGGCACGGCGAGCGAAATTGCCGACGTATATCCTACGCCGTACCAAAACCCGGAAGTGAAATTTACCCCGGCGCAAATCAACCAAATTTTAGGAACGAATATCCCGGATGAGCGGCTCAACGAAATTTTTTCGCGCCTCGCGCTTTCGTTTAACGCAAGCGGCGAAACGTGGACGTTTGTAGCCCCGACGCATCGGCGCGATTTAAACCATAAATGGGACTTGGCCGAAGAAGCCGCGCGCTTTGCCGGCTACGACCAAATTCCCGTCAACGCTACCAAAGCCAGCGTGGCCTTTGCCGACGCGCCCAAAGGCATTGAGCTCGGCCGCCGTTTTGCGCACGCGCTTATTGGGCTGGGATTTAGCGAATGTAAAAACATTGATTTCTTGGGCGAAAAAGAGATTAAGGCCTTTGGGGTTGACCCGAAATTTTGCATTAAGGTAAAAAATGCGCTTGCGCAAGGGTGGGATTATCTGCGCCCGACGTTGTTGCCCTCATTACTTAAAAATGTGGAAAGCAACGTGCGCTTTGGCAACCACAATTTAGCGTTATTTGAAACGAGCAAAACTTTTCTTTCCATGAAAGGTTTCCCGGTGGAAAGTTACGGCGTGGCCGGGGTGCTGTGCGGAAATTGGGAACAGGAAAAATTCTTCGGCGCTCCCGAACAACCGGTAGATTTTTATTTGCTAAAAGGTTTAGTGCAAAACTTGCTTGCTGCGGTGGAAGGTATCAGCGTAGTGCCGGCGAAAAACGTACCCGGATACATGCACCCGAAAATCTGCATGGATATTTTGCACAACGGAAAACCGATTGGGCTTTTCGGCAAATTTCATCCGCTTACGCTCAAAACGTTTGGTATTAAAACCGACGGCGTATGGGGCTTTGAATTTGCCACTAAACTGATTGAAAAAGCGTTCTCGGCGCAGGATTTTAAACCGGCCAGCGCGGTAGCGGTATTCCCGCCGTCACTACGGGATTTGTCGGTCGTTGTGGATAAAACGGTATCGTATGCGCAGTTAGTGTCCGCGTTAGATAAAACGCCGTTAGATGTCAATCTTTCGTATCATCTGATTGATTTATATCAGGGCGAACACTTGCCGCAAGGCAAAAAAAGTGTGACGTTCTCGCTGGCGTTTTCGCACCCGGAACACACGCTAAAAGATAAAGAGACCGACGACGCTTTTAACCGTATTGTGGAACAGTTGCGCGCGCAAGTAGGTGCGGAACTGCGGTAATTATGCAAGAAAAATTAAAACAGTTAGAGCTACTTATTTCGCAGTTGCTTGCTCGTCAAAAAGAGGTGCAAGCGGAAAATGCGACGCTCAAAAACCGCTTGCGTATTGTGGAAGATCAAGTAGAAAAATTAAAAGGAACCGATACAGAAGTGCGAGCTCTTAAAGAGTGGAAAAAGAATGCACAAACGGTTCTTAAACGTCTGGCTGTCAAGATAGATAAAGAAATTACAAAAGCCAAAGAAAACGAAAACAAAATTGTGTAATAACCAAAAATATTCAAAAAGGACATGCCATTATCGGCATGTCCTTTTTTTGTAAAACTATTTCATCTTTTGGGGGAGCGTTGCAAGACTAAACGCTTTTGTAATGGAATCCGGTTGTGGACCGGCATTTACCTTGCTAGTGAACATTTCTTGGTTTGAAATGGAGCGAAATAATTCATCACTTAGCAGCCCGCGGTTGGTTTCCCGTTCCACCGCTTCAATAACAGCCTGGGCCGTGCGGGGTGCTAAAATATTTTCTACTCCACAGTGCAACATTTTAATAGCACTTGCTTCTTCGTAGCGAAACCGTCCTTTCCATAACGGGAAACTCATCACACAGCCTTTATAATTAAGCCGTTTTTTTAAGAGCCCCTTGATCATTTTATCGGATAGAATGGCTTGATTATCATTATCAATATTAGGGAAAATCATATCTGAAAGCATGACCGAATCAGCGCGGCGGAAAGTGTGTTTATAAGGCATAAATTCAGCATCTTCCATTTGGGCCAGTGTCTTTAGCACACCCGACACTCCCGGAAAATATTTAATACAGTTTAGCACGCCGCCGTTAGAAAGCCCGGCGATAAAATCACCGGCTAGGCGGGTAACTGTCAGGGGATTATCACTAAAAGCCGGGGAGGCATATCCTAAATCAAGCACCGGGCCTAACACCCAGTTAATTCCGCACGCTTTGGCCATGCGGGCCAAAATATTTCCTTTTCGGTAGGCTGCGTCTTGCGGGTTTTCTTTTTGAGCCAAGGCACTATTAGCCGGCAAAGCCGGCGCATCTGTAATAATTTCTTTTAGATCTTCGTTAATATCTGCACAAAACAGTAAATTATCATAAGGAGATAGATCCAGCATGCGTTTGGTGAAATCCAGCGTTTGTTGTGCTGTCCCGCCGTACAAGCAAAAACCTCCCACTCCACATCGTGCTAAATTTTCAGCATCTTTTAAATTGCTTTGGCCGAACCAAAAACCGGGGAAAACGATACGTGCTGGTTTCATCACTTATTCTCCTAAGATGGAAGGTACTAATGCTTCTTCCGTTTGGGAAGGAGCTACTACCAATCCGGAAGTATCTACTTGGGTATGTGTGGACTGGTTTACAGAAGTGGGAGCATCGGGTAAAATGCTTGGACGCTTCGGAGTCTGCAACCATTGTAAGACGGTCGTAATAAGGTATTTATCCAACATTTCATGGGATTTTAAATCATAAGCAGTTAAAAAAGTAATTTTTTCGGTTTCATTATTGGCGGTTACGTAGGCTACATTTCGAATGATACTGGCTTCCAAAAACATTTTTTTATCTGCTGCTCCGGCGGCAATGAGTATATTCCCTTTGTATAGCCGCATCGGGGGAATTGCAAGAACACCGCGTACATTGGCAGACGGACTGATTAAGGCGATGGCGGAGATATCCGGCCAAAAAGAAGTGGACTTGGCTGCCACATTGGCCCCCAGCCCAGCCCCTAATAAAATAATTTGTTCGGGAGAAATTCTTTTTTCTTTTAAAAATCCAATGGCCGCATCTACGTCCCGGGTCATTTTATTAAATTGATTATCCACCCCTTCTTTGGCGAAAGAACGGACAGATCCTTCTGTGGTACTCTGTCCATGGCCTCTTAAATCTAGTGCCAAGTAGCCGAATCCATTTTTGGACAAGGATTCTTTCAACGAGGCAAAAGCTTCTTTATTCTTGTTTAGGTCATGCAACAAGATAACGGTTTGCTTCTCTGACTGAGCGGGTTGATACACCGCAGCCAATTTCCAACCGTCTTGAGTAGTCAAAGTAACCGCGGCTTCTTTGGCATGAAGCGCCCCAACGGACAGCATGAAAAGAAGTCCCAGCACGGTATATACTTTGAAATGAAAGAAACGCATACTTAATAATCCAGCACTTCGCTTGGATTAAACCAAAGAGCGATTTCTTGCTCAGCTTCGTCGGGAGCTCCGGATGCATGCACGCAATTTTGCATTACATCATCAACAATACGTCCAAAGCTGCCGCGAATGGTCCAAGGGGCGGCTTTTTCCGGGTTTGTGCTACCTATTTCGCCGCGCACTTTAGCGATAGCATCTTCTCCCTGAAACACAAAGGCATAAATTTTATGATTGGGAACGTTGTTGTATTTCCCCATCATATAATCTACTACTCCGTCCACAAACGGAGTACCGGCCAAATGTTTATAATGTTTACGGATGAGTTCTTCCGTCGGAGAAACCACCTTTGCTCCGGTAAGTTGTAACCCTAACCGGTCTAGGCGGTCCAAGATAAGTCCACTGATGCGTTTTTCGATGGCATCAGGTTTAATCAAAACGAGTGTTCTTTGAATATTTGCCATGTAAACATTATAGCAATATAAAAGCATGAGTCAATAATTTCGTACGCGAAGGATTTTTATCTATATGTGAAAAATTTTAAGTATAATAGAGAAAATGGAGAAAATTTATGACTCAGGAAAAAACAATTAAATTTGGTGTTATTGGTGCCGGTAAAATTGGAACTTTTCATACGCGTACGCTTGCTAAGATGAAAGGGGTTACCCTGGTAGGGGTGTGCGATCCGGATGTAATGCGGGCGCAAAAATTAGCTTGGGAGCATAATTGTACTCCATATACCAAGCCCGAAGAATTAGTCGGCCAAGTAGATGCAGTTATTGTGGCCGCGCCGACTCAGCTGCATCATCAAATCGGGATGTACTGTTTGGAACATGGCGTTCATACACTGGTTGAAAAACCGATTGCCGTAACCATGGAAGAAGCACGTGATTTAATCCAAGCAGCTAAGCGTCATCAGTTGGTGTTACAAGTCGGTCATGTGGAACGCTTTAATCCGGCGGTTGTAGAAGCTGTTAAGTATATTCAAGATCCCCGTTTTATTACGATTAACCGCCAAGGCCCGTATGATGGGCGTATGGCTAATATTAGCGTTGTATTGGATTTGATGATTCACGACCTGGATTTAGTCTATACCCTTGTGCCTAGCGAGGTAGTGCATGTGGAAGCCGTGGGTTTAAGTGTATTTTCGCCGCATGAAGATATAGCCAATGTGCGTTTGCATTTTGCTAACGGAGCTGTGGCGGACATTACCGCCAGCCGTGCCAGTTTTGAACGTGCGCGCTATATGCATTTATTCCAGCCGAATGGGTATGTGTCGGTAGATTTTATGAATGCGCGCGTGAAGACGTACCGTAAAGAAAAACCCGTAGTAAATAATATGAATGATATTACGGTTACCTATCCGAAAGTAGAAAAACAACTTCCTATTACGGCAGAAATTTTACACTTTATTGACTGCATCAAGACGGCTAAAACACCCGCTCCCAGCGGAGAAAAAGGTTCCAAAGCATTGGAGCTTGCATTGGAAATTTTAGAAAAAATGAACCGTTTTGATGTACCCAAAACAGGGCATTTGCATACGCCTAAACCTTTTACGGCAATTAACACAGTTGCGCGGGCTGCCCACGCAGTGTTAGATGAAACACTGGGGCATTTAAAAGGAGATAATAACTAATGTCTACCGTTACTCCAATTGTAAAAAATATTTTAATTGTTGCCGGGGATGTTTCCGGCGATTTGCATGCGGCTGGACTCATCAAAGCACTCAAAGCGGCTGATCCTGATATTTGTATCACTGCCGTTGGCGGTGCGCGTATGCAGCCCCTTTGCGATAAGTTCCTCTACGATTTAGCCAGTAAAGGCGCCAGTGGATTTATAGAGCCGCTTAAAAAAATGCCGTTGTGGATTCGGTTGATGAACGAGTTACGCGAGTATATGGAAACTCAAAATCCAATGGCGGTAATTGTGGTGGATTTTTATGGGTTTAATCATCAGGTGCTTGGAATGGCTAAACACCGTAATATCCCGGCTTATTATTATGTAACTCCGCAAGTTTGGGCTTCCCGCCAATACCGTGCCAAACAACTAGCCGAACTTACCCGGAAGATGTTTGTTATCTATCCGTTTGAGCCGGATTTTCATAAAAAATTTGGGGGAAATGCCGTATTTTTAGGGAATCCGTTACTAGATATTATGCCGGGACCGATTGAAAAAAATTACGAAGGAGTAGATCCTAAAAACCATGCCTGGAAATTAGGGATGCTCCCCGGAAGCCGAATGGGAGAAATCAAACGGCTTGTGCCGGTGTTTTATCAAGCTTTTAAGAAAACACTCAAACTATTTCCTAATACGCAAGCGTATATGTTTTTACTTCCCGAAGCGGATGAAAATTTATTTTTGCAGTTAATTGGAGAAAAACCGCATCAAAATTTCCACCTGGTTAAAGATAAAAATTATGAACTTCGCCGACAGATGGATTTTTTGTTAGCTTGTTCCGGTACGGCAACCCTGGAAAATGCACTGTTAGGGGTTCCTATGGTGGTGGCTTATAAGATGTTTTGGCCGACGTTCCAAATTGCCAAAATGGTCATTAAAGTGAAATATATTTCGCTTGTGAATTTGTTAGCGGATAAGCCGCTTGTTAAGGAGCTTATTCAGTATCAAGCTACGCCGGACTCTCTTGCGGAAGAAACCATGGGAATGTTCCAAAACCCGCAACGGTTACTTGCGCTTCGCGGCGAGCTGTTAAAATTAAGAAACTCGCTGGGAGAGCCGGGGGTAGCCACTCGTGCGGCGCAAACTATTTTAGAGGATTTAAAACATAGGGCATAATCATATGCAAGAGGCTCCGGATTTACAAACTTTGTTAAAAAAATTCAAAGAATATAATCCTAATCAAGATACATCTTTGATTGAGAAAGCCTATTATTTTGCCCAAAAAGCGCATGCCAACCAAAAACGTGAAAGCGGAGAGCCTTACTTTACGCATTGTTGCCATGTGGCAAGTATTTTAATGGATTTTAATCTGGACGCAGATACCATTTGCGCCGGGCTCTTGCATGATACAGTGGAAGATACCTCCATTACATTAGAAGATTTAAAACGCGAGTTTAATAAAGAAATTGCCCACATGGTGCAAGGGGTTACCAAAATAAGCGATTTAAAATTTTCGTCTACGGATGAAGAAACGGTGGAAAATTGGCGCAAGATGTTAATTGCCGTCGCCGAGGACGTACGTGTAATTTTAATTAAACTGGCTGACCGTACCCACAACATGCGCACCATGGATGTGATGCCTGCGGAAAAGCAAAAATTTAAAGCGTATGAAACCATTTCCCTGTATGCGCCGTTGGCGCAACGGCTGGGGATGTTTACGATTAAAACGGATTTGGAAGATTTATCTTTTAAATACTTGCATCCGCAGGAATATGAAAATTTAAAACAACAGGTAGAAGCCCGCACTGCGGACCGGAAAGCTGCTTTGGACAATTTTAAAACTCATTTGGAGCCGGCTTTAAAGGCAGCGGGGTTAGAGTGCCGCATTTTGGCCCGCGCAAAGAATTATTATTCTATTTACCGCAAAATGCAGAGCCATCACTGTACGTTTGAGGAAATTCAGGATTCCCTGGGCGTGCGCATTATTACTAAAACGTTGCAAGATTGCTACAAAGCCTTGGGGGTTGTGCATAGCGTTTTTAAACCAATTGCCGGAACATTTACGGACTATATTGCTACTCCCAAAGCGAATATGTACCAAAGTATTCATACTACCGTTTTATCCCCTACCGGTGATATTATTGAAATTCAAATCCGTACCGAAGAAATGCACCGCACGTGCGAATACGGTATCGCGGCCCATTGGCGTTATAAAATGGGTAATGTAAAGCAAGATAAAAACTTTGATGAAAAAATTAACTGGATTCGCCGTTGGATTGAATGGCAGCAGGATTTAACCGCTCCTCGTGAATTTTTGGAAGGGTTTAAGACGGACGTTAATTTACAACAAATTTTTGTATTTACACCAAGAGCGGACGTAAAATCTTTGCCGGAAGGGTCCACCCCCATTGATTTTGCTTATGCCATTCATACGGATATTGGGGACCATTACGTTGGCGCAAAAGTCAACAATCGTATGGTTCGTATGGATTACAATTTTAAAACGGGTGATGTGTGCGAAATTATTACGCGCAAAAACGGGGAACCAAAACGGGACTGGCTGGAATTTGCCAAAACTGCCGGAGCCCGTAGCCACATCAAACGCTATTTACGAAATAAAGGAATAGAATTATGAACGAAATTCGGTGTTCCAGATGCGGACGTATGGTGGAAGAAACGGATAATTTTTGCCGTCATTGTGGTTATAGCTTAAAACCAGGACGCGGTTTTTTGAATTCACATACAGGGATTATTTTGTTAATGCTCATTGTGGGGCCGTTTGCGCTCCCTTTGGTGTGGACTTCTAAACGCATGGGGCTGGTTGCGAAAATTATTTATACAATCATCATGCTGGCAATGGGGTATTATTTAGTGATGGCGTGTTTACAAATCTATCAGCTTACCTTTGGAATGATGCAGGGAATGATGGGCGGGCTTTGATTCTCCGGCGGAATCCTTCCATATTTTGTACAATATAGGGTAACCTTTTAAATTAGTAAGGAGAAAATAAGACATGACAGACAGTGAAGTAAAGCATAACGTGACCAAAAGTGGCCACCCGAAAGGGCTTTATATGCTTTTTATGGTGGAAATGTGGGAACGTTTCAACTACTACGGCATGAGGGCTTTGCTTGTTTACTTTATGACAAGCGCAGTCATTGGATTTAGCGATCCGGATGCCTTCAAAATCTATGGTTGGTTTACAGCTTTGGTTTATCTTACCCCGGTAATCGGCGGTTGGATTGCAGACAACTATATTGGTAAAAGGCATTCCATTACCATCGGTGCTATTTTAATGGCCGTAGGGCAGTTTACATTGGCCTCTTATGGTTTTATTCCGGCCCGGATGGCTTTGTTTATCGGATTGGCTTTGATTATCATTGGGAACGGATTTTTTAAACCGAATATATCCTCTATTGTAGGTGAAATGTACGAGCCGAACGATCCTCGCAGAGATGCTGGTTTTACGATCTTTTACATGGGGATTAACGTGGGAGCCTTTATCGCTCCGTTTATCACCGGTTATGTAGGCCAAGTAACTAAAACATCCCCGGCCTGGGTACAATGGCGATGGGGTTTTATGGCTGCCGGTGTCGGGATGATTATTGGTTTGATTTGGTACCTAGTAGAACAAAAACGCTTCTTAGGTGATATTGGCTTATACCCCGTTTCCAAGCATAAAACGCCGGAAGCATTGGCAGAAGATAAACCCTTAACCCCGGAAGATAAAGATAAGATTAAAGCGGTATTGACGTTCTCGTTCATTGCGGTTTTCTTCTTTGCATTCTTTGAACAGGCGGGGTCTTCGCTCAGTAAATTTGCCGAAACTTCCGTTTTCTTGCCTACGTTCCATTTTCCGGCATGGTTAGGCAATTTTGCCTTGGAAATTAAGGCTTCGTGGTTCCAATCTATTAACCCGATTGCAGTCGTTATTTTGGCCCCGTTATTTGCCAAAATGTGGATTAAGTTGGGAACCAAGGGTAAAGAGCCGTCCATTCCTTTAAAATTTGCCATGGGTGTGTTTTTAACAGGTTTTGGCTTTTTAGTCTTGGCGATTGGTTCTATGTTCTTAACTCCAGAACATCAAATCAATATGATGTGGTTAGTGGCCTTGTATATTATTCACACTTGCGGTGAGTTGTGCTTATCGCCGGTTGGTTTATCGATGGTAACTAAATTAGCACCCGCTAAACTAATGTCCATGTTCATGGGGGTGTGGTTAGCTTCTTCTTTCTTAGGGAACTTAATTGGCGGTTATTTTGCCGTTTTATCAGCCAAATTAAATTCCATGGTAACGTTCTTCTC
Organism: uncultured Elusimicrobium sp.; assembly: GCA_902781765.1. GTDB lineage: Bacteria > Elusimicrobiota > Elusimicrobia > Elusimicrobiales > Elusimicrobiaceae > Avelusimicrobium. The sequence goes on from CACZKQ010000006.1 coordinate 12,584, forward strand.
TATCCCGGCAGGTATCTTAATGGTATTTGGGTTATTGGTGTGGGCGTTCTCCGGAAAGATCAAGCAGTGGATGCATGGTGTAAATTAGTAGTTGATATTAACGATTCTGATTCGCAGAAAAGCGGCAATATTAAATTGCCGCTTTTTTTGTGGTATGAAAATCCCAGCATAGCGAATGGTTTAGTGATACAATAAAAATCTCTTGAAACCAAGTTGGCTTGGAAGATTTTTTACACACAAACAGCCCGGCAAAAAATGCCGGGCTGTTTTACTGTGAAAGCTTTACTTACTCTTCTTCTTTTTTAAACTTTGCCACAATTTCATCTTTGCGTTTGTTAAATTCTTTGACGGCTTTCTCTTTGCCTTCATTAAATTTCTCGCGCATATCTTCTAATTGTTCTTTTGCTTTGTTTTTGAAATCCTTGGCGTGTTCCACCAGATATTCTTTATTGTCTTCGTAGGTATCGTTGGCCCAGCGTTTCAACCGACGGCGAGTTGTTTCGCCTTTGGCCGGAGCTAACAACAACCCGGCAGCTACTCCCACTACGGCCCCCAATAAAAATGCGGCAATGCCGGAACCGGCACAATGTCTATCACACATAGAAACCCCTCCTTTTGCTTTGATATAATATATGTATATTGTACTATATAGTATAAGCGAAAATGCAGTTTTTACAAATTTTCAATTAGGAGAGAATCATGCCTAACCCAGCCGCGCCGCGTCAAAACGGCAAACAATTAAACCCCGAAGTACGTAAACATAATTTTGACGAAGTTGCCCAAATTTTTACGAAGGAAGAAGCTCTGGCCGAGGCCAACCGCTGTTTGCATTGTAAAAATGCACGTTGCCAGGCGAACTGCCCGGTAGGGGTACAAATCCCGGATTTTATCGCTCTTGTAAAAGACGGCAAAGTGGGCGAAGCGGCCAGCAAAATTATGGAAACCAGTTTGCTCCCGGCTATCTGCGGACGCGTCTGCCCGCAAGAAAAACATTGTGAAGGAAACTGCGTTTTAAAAGAAAAATTTGGATCTGTAAATATCGGGATGTTGGAGCGCTATACGGCAGATACGGCACGCAAAGAGGGGTTATTAACAACTCCGGTTTGTGCAAAATCTACCGGTAAAAAAGTGGCGTGTATTGGCTCAGGTCCGTCTTCTTTAGCGGCGGCGGCAGAACTTGCTCGCGCCGGGCATCAAGTAACCGTTTTTGAAGCTTTACACGCGTTTGGCGGTGTGCTTCGCTACGGGATTCCCTCTTTCCGTTTGCCGCGCGAAGTAATTGATCACGAAATTGAAACCGTTAAATCTATGGGCGTTACATTTCGCACAGATGTACTTGTAGGCGCGACGGAAACAATTGCGGATTTATTAAAAGAATTTGATGCTGTCTACGTAGGAAGCGGTGCCGGACTTCCCACGCTTACGGGAATCCCCGGTGAAAATGCCGTTGGTGTTTATAGCGCAAACGAATTTTTAACGCGTGTAAATTTGATGCAAGCGTATAAGTTCCCGCAAACGGATACCCCGATTCGTATCGGTAAACGTGTGGTTGTTTTAGGGGGAGGTAATAGCGCGATGGACGCGGCGCGTTGTGCCATGCGTTTAGGGCCAAAATCGGTAACGGTAGCGTATCGCCGCAGTGCGGCCGAAATGCCGGCACGTGCTGCCGAGGTGGAACATGCTAAGGAAGAAGGGGTTGTTTTTGAATATTTAGTAACCCCCAAAGAAGTAGTGGCGGACGAAACAGGGCATGTAATTGGTTTAAAATGCACCCGCAACGAACTGGGCGCGCCTGATGAAAAAGGTCGGCGCCGGCCGGTGGAAATTCCGGGTTCGGAATTTGTGATGCCGGTGGACACGATTATCGTGGCAATTGGTCAAAAGCCAAACCCGATTATCGCCAAAACAACGCCGGAACTCAAAACAACCGAGCGTGGCGTACTTGCGTTGGATGAAGAAGGTAAAACTTCTATGCCGGGCGTGTATGCCGGGGGCGATATTATCCGCGGCGGCGCAACGGTGTTACTGGCCATGAAGGACGGTATTGAAGCCGCCAAGCGTATTAACCAATATTTGCAGGGGAAATAATATGGAAGAAAATACCATTTTAGAAAAAGTTGCTTTAAATAGTGCTGTTGTAAAATTTGTAATTTACAAACCGCTGATTGCCAAGTCGGCTAAAGCCGGGCAATTTGTTATTTTACGCGGTCGCGAAGGCGGCGAGCGTGTGCCGGTAACGCTGGTGGATTGGGATACTCAAAAAGGAACGATTACCGTTATTATTCAAGCAATCGGCAAATCTACGGCTATGTTTAATTCGCTTAAAGAGGGCGAAAAATTTTTAAATGTAGCCGGTCCGTTAGGTACCCCGGTAGAAATTAAAAATTATGGCACGGTTGCCGTTGTCGGCGGCGGCGTGGGAATTGCGGAGGTCTATCCGATTGCGCGCGCGTTTAAAGAGGCCGGCAATAAAGTGATTGCTGTGCTTGGTGCTCGTACCAAAGAACTTTTAATTTTGGAAAAAGAAATGGCTGCGCTATGTGATAAAACCGTTTGCGCTACGGATGATGGCTCACACGGTATGAAAGGAATGGTAACGGATGCTATCCAAAAACTTCACGACGAGGGTGAAAAAATTGCAGCCGGGTTTATTATTGGGCCGATTCCTATGATGAAATTCACTTCGCGCCTGATGGACAAACTGGGTATAGAGCCGTTTTCGAGCTTAAATCCAATTATGTTAGACGGTACCGGAATGTGCGGTTGTTGCCGCGTAACAGTGGAAGGTAAGGTGCGCTTTGCGTGTGTGGAGGGGCCGATGTTTCCGTCAAAAACGATTGATTTTGACGAACTCATTCGCCGTACCAGCGAATATAAACCGCAAGAAAAAGAACTGTTGGAGATGTATCAAAAAGATCACGTTTGCAAATGCGGTTTGCATTAAATTGTTAATACATAGTGACAAAAGAGCGTATGGTTACATACGCTCTTTTTTGTGAGTTGCAAAAGCCGGGCTTTTTGCGTTTCTCTTTTTTATAATAATTTCCCCGCCAGGTCTGCTAAGCGGCTGCGTTCCGTCTTTGTAAATGTGATATGCCCGTAGGAAGGTTGTCCTTTCAAGCGGTCTACTAAGTAGGTAAGTCCGTTGGACTGCACATCCAAATACGGGGTGTCAATTTGATACGGGTCGCCCGTTACAACTACTTTCGTTCCTTCCCCGGCACGCGTGAGAATCGTTTTCATTTCATGCGGAGTAAGGTTCTGCGCGTCGTCTACAATCATATATTGATTGGGAAGCGAACGCCCGCGCATGTGTGTAACAGAGGCAATTTCAATTTTGCCGCTATCTAACAAATAATGTGCTTTTTCTTCACCTTCGTCCGGATTTTTGCGATCGGCTAAAAAGGCTAAGTTATCGTAAATAGCGCCCATCCAGGCTTCCAATTTTTCTTCTTTAGTTCCGGGTAAAAATCCCAAATCCTTTCCCACCGGTACAATGGAACGGCATACCACTAAACGGCGATAAGCATTTTCATCCATGGTGCGTTGCAACCCGGTAGCTAAAGTAATAAGCGTTTTTCCGGTTCCGGCAGTACCGACGAGTGTAACAATATCTAGGCTGTCATCTAACAACAGTTCCATCGCAAAGCGTTGTTCTTTGTTAAGCGGTTTAATTCCCCAAGCAATCGGTTCTTGGCTTGGTAACGGCCGCAATAGAAAATTCCCGTCGTTGGAAATACGTCCAATAGCGGATTTTTTGCTACCGTCGTTGGTTTTCAAAATCACAAATTCATTCGCAACGTATAAATTAGGATCTAGAGCGAGTTGTTTGTCTTTATAGAATTTATCAATTTGGCTCCCGTCCACTTCTGCCTCGGCCATGCCGGTATAAAGTTCATCTATATTTACTTTATCGCTCGTATAATCTTGGGCGGACAAACCTAATGCTTCTGCTTTCAAGCGCATGTTAATGTCTTTGGTAACTACGAAAACAGGCGCAGCATTTTTTTTGTATGATCCTTCTTTTTTACTTAGTGTGTAGGCAATATTTAAAATGGAGTTATCCGCTTTATTAAAAGCCATGGAATAGGGAAGTGAATTGGGTTTATCCATTTCAATTTTTAAGGTTCCGCCCTTTGGTAACTTGACACCTTCGTTAAGACGGCCTATTTTACGCATATCGTCTAGCGTACGGGATACCATACGGGCATTTTTCCCCAGTGTATCACCCGCACTTTTAAAAGCGTCCAATTCCTCAATAACCGCCATGGGAATGATGATGTCGTTGTCTTCAAAAGCATGCAGACAATTTACATCATGCAATAAAACATTGGTATCCAAGATAAAAATTTTTTTCATGCATTCCTCGCTTTCAAACGGATATGTCCTTCTATCCTCTAGTATACGCGCTTTTGATTGGAAAATCAAGCAGTCTTTTGGAACAATCTCGTCGGTATTTGTACAAAACATAGTATTATTGGTATAACTATATATATGAAATACCTTTGCATCCATGGTCATTTTTATCAGCCGCCGCGCGAAAATGCGTGGTTGGAAGAAATAGAACAACAAGATAGTGCATCCCCGTTTCACGATTGGAATGAGCGTATCTGCGCGGAGTGTTATGCTCCTAATTCGCTGGCGCGTGTGCTAGATGAAAAGCAAAATTTAATTGATTTAACCAATAATTATTCCCGGATTAGTTTTAACTTTGGACCGACCTTGCTATCGTGGATGGAAAAGAAGGAGCCGGAAGTTTATCAAGCTATTTTAGAGGCAGATATTCAAAGCCGAAAACGGTTTAACGGCCATGGAAGTGCGATTGCACAAGCCTATAATCACATGATTCTTCCGCTTGCTAACGCGCGTGATAAAGAGACGCAAATTAAGTGGGGAATTGCCGATTTTAAACGACGTTTTGGACGCGAACCCGAGGCATTGTGGCTGGCGGAAACTGCGTGTAACACGGAAACACTTTGTGCATTGGCTGATGCCGGTATGAAATATGTGATTCTTGCACCGGGCCAATGTGCGCGGGTGCGTAAGATAGGGGAGGAAAAATGGCAAAATGTAGGAGCGGCGGTAGACCCTAAGCGTGCTTATCAATGTAATTTGCCCAACGGAAAATCAATTGCTTTATTTTTCTATGACGGGCCTATTTCCCAAGGAATTGCTTTTTCCGATACCCTTTCTTCCGGCGAAAAGTTTGCCGGGCGTTTGTTGGGAACCTATCAAGATAGTTCGGAAGCCCAACTTATGCATATTGCTACCGACGGAGAAACGTATGGCCACCACCAAAAATTTGCCGAAATGGCGCTGGCGTATTGTTTAAAAAAAGTGGACGAAAATCCGGACGTTTCGTTAACTGTTTATGGTGAATTTTTAGAAAAATTTCCTCCTAACTATGAAGCACAGATTGTGGAAAATTCTTCGTGGAGTTGTTTCCATGGCGTGGAGCGTTGGCGTTCTAATTGCGGATGTAATTCCGGGCGACCGGGGTGGCATCAAAAATGGCGCGGGCCTTTGCGAGACGCCTTGGATTTTGTGCGTGACGAACTCATTAAAACCTTTGATACGTTGGGCCGCGAATATTTTAAAGACCCTTGGCAAGCACGAAATGATTATGTGGATTTAATGGCGGACCGCAGCCTAAATGCGCAGCATTGTTTTTTCTTAAAACACGCCACGGAGAAAGCTTGGGTGGACCGTTCCGGCGCATTAAAACTGCTGGAGATGCAAAAAAATGCACTGTTTATGTATACCAGTTGCGGTTGGTTTTTTGATGAAGTAAGCGGCCTGGAAACCGTGCAAATTATGCAATATGCCGCACGTGCGATAGAGTTAAATTTCCAATTAACCGGTACGGATTTAGAGCCGGAATTTATGGAGAAATTAGCACTGGCTCCCAGCAATATCAAGGAATTAAAAAACGGAGCTATTGTATACGAACGCTATGTAAAACCGCAAGCGACTTCGTTGGAAAAAATAGCATTAGAACATATCGTTTCTATGTTCGCTGATGCAACGGTTAACCCCAAGCGGGCTTTTTCGTGCGAAGTGCTTGCCTTTAATCCGCAGAAATTTACAAAAGACGATCTTGTTTTTTGGCAAGGAGAGATTACGTTAAAATCCACGATTACGCTAGCGGAGCAAACTTGCTGTTTTGCTATATTGCGGCGCGGAGCAGAATCGTTTATTTGTGGGGCGACACAAGTCGGCAAAATCAATAAAGAAGCGGTTTTTGCGGAACTAAAAAATTTGTTTGAGCAAGCGCAGTATGACAAGCTACATACGTTTATTGAAACGAATTTTGAAACACGTTGCCCGATTCGTTCTATGCTGCTAGATGTTAGACGGCAAGTAGTTAATCACGCGTTACAATACCTAGATAAACAAACCGACCAGGCATTTACGCATTTATTTGAAAACCAATATGCAAAAATCCGCAATTTACAGTTGTTAGGAGCGCCAATTCCTAAACAATTTTTAACGGTTGCCCAATTTGTGCTGACCAATGATTTGGTGGAACAATTTAAAGCAGCTGACGTCAACATCAACGCACTGGAAGAACTGATGGAAGATGTAAAAGCCTTGGGAGTTAATGTATTTGAAGGACGCGCTTTAGAGGCTTTAACTCAAAAAATTACTTTCTTAGCGTTTACGTTTGCACGTAATCCGGCAGATACAAAAGCAGTTGTAAAAATTGTAGAACTATTAAATTATGCTGAGATTTTCGGTTTTCAGCCCGATACGGTTAAAGCGCAAGAATTTGTATTTTTAGGGATTAAGACCTTGGGAAAAGCTGCCGCGCAAAAAGATATTGTTCGCGCGCTTGCGCGAAAATTGAAAATAGCGCTTCCGTAATTTTCTTATTTTACAGCTGCGGATTTTTTTGTTGTTGCCATGCTTCAATTCGCTTCTTAGCAAACGGCTCGCCTTGTTTGGCGGCCAGTATATAATATTTCATGGCTAAGTTTTTATCTTGCGTAACGCCGGTGCCTTTTTCGTATAAATCGCCTAGCAGTGTTTGGGCGAGCGGACTTTTTTCGTCGGCGGCTTTTTTCATAATTTCAAATCCTTTTTGTTCGTCTTGTTGCGTGCCGATACCTTTTAAATAACATACCGCTAAATTGATACGTGCTTCATAATCACCGGTTTGAGCGGCGCGCTCATACCATTTAAAACAATGTTTAAAATTTTGCTCGCAGCCTACTCCGGCATTGTATAAACCGGCCAAAGCGACTTGGGAGCGGATATGTCCGTTATGGGCGGCGGTACTAAACCAATTAAAAGCTTGCTTAACATCTTTTTGGGTATATTTCCCCGTATAAAAAAATTGGCCCATTTTGTATTGCGCTTCCGCGTCGCCTTGAGAGGCTTTTGTTAGAGTAGCTTTGAATGGATTTTGAACATATCTTCGCAATAAGAACAAAGCAACTGCCAATATAAAAATAAGCGAAAGGGCTGTTCGTGTTTCAATCAGCTCCATTAGTAAAATTCCTCGTTTCTCGTTGGTTTTTTTGCAGTTGTAGCGGCCTTTTTCTCCCACCGTTTGGCTTCTTTTAAATTGACGGGTGTTCCGTATCCGTCGCGATACATTTGGGATATGCGATATTGGGCTTCTAGCACTCCGTTTTGCGCTGCTTTTAACGTCCAATCAAAGGCTTGTTTTGTATCTGCAGTGCCGTTAAGCCCTTGTTCGTACCACTGCGCTAACTGCCATTGTGCCTTAGGCAACCCTCTCTGAGCCGTTTGTTGCATAAGATTCAAAGCTTGCGGAATATCTTTTTTTACGCCGATTCCGTTTGCATATAATAACGCTAATTGATATTGCGCCCAGCGAAAGTGCGGATTTTCGGCGGCCTTTTCTATCCAATAAAAACTTTCCAAGGGTTTAGTTTCCAGCAGTGAAAGCCCTTTTTTTAATTGCGCCGGGGCGACGGCATTTTCGGCCGCAAAATTAAGCCAGTATTGACTGCTGAGGGGATCTGTTTCGCAACCAATTCCTTTTTCATAGGCGATAGAAAGTTGGAACGCCGCTTGGGGACTGGCATATTTAGTAGCCAAATCGTAAAAAATTGCAAAGGACCGCGGCTCATCTTTTTTAACACCGCGGCCGCGTTGGAGCATAGAGGCCCGGAAGAATAAAGCTTGCGTATCGCCGGCAACGGCGCCCTGTTCAAACCAATGATACGCTTTTTTGTAATTGCGTTTGGTGCCAATCCCACGGTAATACATCCAACCCAGGCGTGTGGCCGGGTTCATTTTCTGTACATGCAAAGGAAGCGGACGAGGTTCTTGGGCCGCGTGCGCCAACCCGATTGTTAAACAACATAATAAAGAGATGAATGCTATTTTTTTCATTTTACTTGTACCAATTTTTTCTGTTCTAAATTAAACACGTTGTGGGCATAATCGGCGGCATGAATGTCATGCGTAACCATAACGATTGTCAAGCCGTCTTGGCTCATACGAGCAAAATCTTCAAATACCTGCAGTTTACGCTGGGCATCTAAGTTCCCGGTGGGTTCGTCGGCCAGTAACAAAGGTGGATTATTTCTTAGTGCGCGCGCAATACTGGCGCGTTGTTTTTCACCGCCGGATAAATCGGCCGGAAGTTTATGGATTTTACTTCCAAGGCCAAAAGATTCTAAAAGCTTTTGTGCTTGTTTTTTATCGGGGTTACCGCACATAAGCGCAGGCATTTCTACGTTTTCCAGAAGTGAAAATTCCGGCAAAAGTCCGTCAAATTGAAAAACAAATCCAATTTTTTTAAGCCGAAAAGCGGACCGAGCCGCTTCGCTTTTTAGTGCGGTAATTTCTTGCCCGTCTATAAAAATTTTTCCGTGGGTGGGTTTATCTAGCATAGCGATTAAATTTAAAAGCGTACTTTTTCCTGAGCCGCTAGGGCCGAGTAAAACCGTAAATTTACCGCGCGGCAGCTGCAAAGAAACATCCTCTAATACGCAGAGTTCTTCTTTACCGGAGTGATAAATTTTAGTTAAATTTTCCAGTTTAATCATACGCTCACCCATACCGAATTGCATCTGTCGGTTCTACGCGCGAAGCTTTGACTGCCGGATAAAGCCCGGCCACAAAGCAAATCAAACAACTTCCGCCGATAACGGCTAAAATATCTAAAATTTGAATGCGTACCGGCACTTTGGTCAAGTAATAAATATCGCCTGGCAATTCCACGATATTAAAGGTGGCAATAATCCAGCATAATAAAAGGGCCAGCAAAAGGCCTAGCACAATGCCAAGCCCGGCGATTGCCATGGCTTCCCACATAAAAATCCGGCGAATTTGCTGGGGGCTGGCCCCCATGGCCCGTAAGATGCCAATGTCGCGCAGTTTTTCCGTTCCAAGTAAAATTAAGTTGCCGGCAATATTGAGGGAAGCTACGCCAATAATAAGGAATAAAATGATAAACATCATTGTTTTTTCCAACTTGAGTGCGGCATAAAGCGTGCTATTTAGTTGGGCAAATGTGCGGACGGAATAATTTGGCCCGACGGCGGTTTGAATTTGCTCAGCGGCTAGCGGAGCTTTATTTATGTTGTGTAATTTAACCGCTACTCCGGTTACGCCTTGTTTAAGCCCCAAAAAATCGCTTGCGTGCGGCAGTAACGTATAGGCGATGGAATTATCAAATTCATAATAACCGGTACGCAAAAGACCGCTGATACGGAATTTTTTCATTTTGGGGAACATGCCGGCCGAAGTGGAGATAGACTGCGGAGAAATAAGCACTACTTCATCCCCGATATCGGCTCCTAAGTTGGCGGCTAGTTCAGTTCCCAGTACAAGCGGGGGAGGGGCATCTTGCGCCCAGTCGGTGGGGGAAAAAGAGCCGTCCACCAGCGAATTTGCAAGAGTATTGATACGCTTTTCTTGCTCTGGGTCTAATCCGCGCACAATAAGCCCTAAACTTTGCCCGGCATAAGTAATAATAGCTTGCCCATAAATATGCGGCGCGGCGGCTTGCACAAGCGGGAGTTGCTCAATTTGTTTGATTTTTTCGGGATAGGTTTTTGAACTCATATTGCCAAAAACCAGGATATGGCTTTGCGCGCCAATCACTTTATCTTTAATATCGGTTTGAAAGCCGTTCATCACCGATAGTGTTGTAATCAGTGCCGCTACACCGACGGACACACCCGCCACACCGATTAGCGTGGTGATAAAGGCAAATAATCCTTGGCGGCGCGTTAAGTAACGCGTAGCGATTGTACGGGCAAAATTCATAACTGTATTGTAGCAAATTAAGAATAAGAGGTTGCACTTGTTGTTTGAAATAAAAAAGGCTTGACTGGTTTTTTTTTTTTTGATACACTACTTTTGTTGTAGACATCAAAATAAAAGGAGAACTTATGAAAAATTCAAATACGAGTCGATTAGGCTTTACGTTAATTGAATTATTAGTAGTTGTACTGATTATTGGTATTTTAGCGGCGGTGGCGTTACCGCAATATCAAAAAGCAGTGGAAAAAAGTCGCGCAGCGGAAGCCTGGACAGTACTCAATGCCTTGATGAATGCAGAAAAAATTAAAAATATGGAAGAAGGAACATCAACAAGTACATATCCAGTGCAAGAGCTTGCGCTTTCGTTTGTAGATAAAAATGGAAATACGGTTACTGGAACAAGCTGGAATGGAAAGGATTTTAATTACGGTATTGGAGGATATATCAGTTCGGCCGAACGAAATGGAGGGGATACCCTATATACCTTGTCTGTATCGGTAGATGGCAAACGACGTTGTTGGGATGGAACCGAAGATTCATCGAAAGGAAATTGTAAAAAATTAGGGTTTTCTACTGCTTCGACAGGTTGTATAAGTCATGACGGTAATGATTCGGCCTCTGGTTTGTTTAGTACCGATTGTTGGGTGGAGTAATATTTGGAAAAAATAAAAACTCCCGGGCTTTAAGCCCGGGAGTTTTTATTGTGCAAAAGATAACAACAGTTGTTATTTCTCTTCTTCCAATTTTTTAAGCGTCGGGAACAAGATAATCTCGCGAATGGAGTCTTGCCCGGTCAGCATCATAATAATGCGGTCAATGCCGATTCCCATTCCGCCGGTTGGCGGCATACCGCTTTCCATAGCTTCGATGTAATCTGCATCCAAGATGTCGGCATTTTCGGCATCTTCGCCTTTGGCGGCGGCCTTGGCGGCGGCTTGGTCTTTTAAGCGCTGAAGTTGGTCAGCCGGGTCATTTAACTCGGTATACGCATTACCAAGTTCCTGACCGTTGACGAATACCTCAAAGCGTTCCACCAATTCCGGGTCGCCCGGTTTGGTTTTGGAGAACGGGCTGACTGCCGTGGGGTAATCAAGCGCAATCACCGGGTTATGGTAATCGGCGAGCAGTTTACCTTCAAAGAGTTCGTCAAAAATCGCGCTGTCGCTATCATCAGCAGAGAATTTAACACCTTGTTCGCGTGCTACTTCTTCCAGTTTGGCGCGGTTAAATTTGCGGCCGTCTAACACTTCGTGAATATCGCGGCCGAATTTTTCTTGCCACGCCACCGGGATATAGAGGCGTTTGTAGGGCGGTCTTAAATCTACTTCATAGCCGCGGAATTGTACTTTTTCCACGCCAATGGCTTTGGCGGCATTTCCTAAAATTTCGTCAAACAAATCGGCCATAGTGTTGACGTCGCCGTACGCTTGGTAAAGTTCCATCATGGTAAATTCCGGGTTGTGGGTGGTATCAATGCCTTCGTTGCGAAACATATGCCCGATTTCATAAATTTTATCCATTCCGCCGATAATTAAGCGTTTGTGGTGAAGCTCTAGCGCAATACGCATAAAAAGCGGCATCTTTAAGGCGTTGTGATACGTTACAAACGGACGGGCAATCGCGCCGCCTGACGACGGATTTAAAATCGGTGTTTCCACTTCCAAAAATCCTTTTTCATCTAACGTGCGGCGGATAGAAGAAATAATTTTTGCACGTTTAATAAAAATATCTTTCACTTCTTCATTAGCGATTAAATCTAGGTGGCGTTTTCGGAAACGGATTTCGGTATCTTGCAAGCCGTGATATTTTTCCGGCATGGGACGAATGGCCTTGGAAAGCAGCGTAAGTTTGGTTACTTTAATGGTTTTTTCGCCGGTTTTGGTTACAAAAACGTGTCCGGACACGGAAACAAAATCACCCACCGCAATATGTTTTTTGAAAAATTGGTACGGTTCATCGCCAAGTTGGTCTTTGGCAATATAAAGTTGCACGCGGCCGGAAAAATCGCGC
>CACZKQ010000007.1 GCA_902781765.1 uncultured Elusimicrobium sp.
TTTATATGAAAAAAGTGAAAGTCTTCATTAAGGTATCCCTTTTGTTCATATGCTTCGTATGATAAAGAAGCGTTAGAAGATTGGGTTAAAATCCAAGGATTCCCTGTCTTTGTTAAACCGGTCCGGTTGGGGTCCTCTGTCGGTGTGCGGAAAGTTAAACAACTAAGTGAATTGCACGAAGCGATTGCTTTTGCGCTACAATTTGATACGGATGCTATGATTGAAAAAGGGGTGGATCACGCCCGTGAAATTTTCTGTGCGTTATATGGGGAAGGCCCCCGCGTAAAATCTTCTGCGTGTGGGGAGTTGCGTAGCGTAGCTGGCGAATTTTTTGATTATAATGCTAAATATGTGGTTGTGGGCGGTTGTGAAACCAATGTTCCGGCCGATTTGCCGGCTAGTACCGCTAAGCAAATGCGTAAAGATAGTGAAACTGTTTTTCGTGCATTACGCGGAAGAGGGTTAGCACGCGCTGATTTTTTAATGGGGGCGGATGGTAAGTATTATTTTTCCGAAATTAACACGTTGCCCGGTATGAGTGAAACCAGTTTATTTCCTCAGTTATTTGAAGCGTGCGGCGAGAATTATGAAACTCTTTTAGAAGGGCTGATTGACCAAGCATTGGCTTGCTATGCCCAAAAGAAAACACTACTATTGGAGCACTAATTATGTTGTCTTGCCTTTTTAACCGTTGGTGCGAACTAAATAACTGGCTTAAAGTGATTGTGTGTTTTTGCCTTTTAGGGTGTTTATCAAATGGTATTTTAATTTGCCGGGATTTAACTTCTTCTGGGGTATTACTCCGTCTGCATGGTGGTTTTTTTGTACTATATGCCGCACAAGTTGTATTTATTTTTCTTCACGAACGCATGGTATGGATAATTGCTCTTATGCAAGGAATTTTGGCGCTACTAACAAATGCCGATTTTACCTTTGTGCCTTTAATCCGTGTGGTGGGCCGGATTATTTATCTGGCAACGAATCCAACCGTAGAATTTGTAAAAGTGTATAAGTACGTACTCATTTCGCTGTCGTTTACTGTGCAAATGCTCAGCGCGTATGCGGAATTTTCCTTGCTTCCAAGTTCAAAACCGACGCTCCCTTCAGCCTCACCCGTCTCAAACGAAACGCAACAGGATACTTCGGTAGATACATTATAAAGCTATACCAGGCCTTGGTCTAACATAGCATCTGCTACTTTTTTAAATCCGGCGATATTGGCACCGGCCGCATAATTACCCGCACACGCATATTGTGCCGCCGCAGTAAGACAACTTTCGTGAATATTTTTCATAATGCGTTGCAAATAGGCATCAACTTCTTCACGGGTCCAATAGATACGCATACTGTTTTGGGTCATTTCTAAGCCGGAAACAGCAACACCCCCTGCATTGGACGCTTTCCCGGGAGAATACAGAATTTTAGCCGCGTGGAAAGCTTCCGCCGCTTGTGGAGTACACGGCATGTTGGAGCCTTCGCATAAACATTGGCAGCCGTTTTTAAGTAATTCATGGGCATCTTGTTCATTGAGTTCATTTTCGCAGGCGGTTGGAAATGCCACGTCGCAAGGAATGGCCCAAGGGCGTTTGCCGGGTAAAAATTCTGCATGAGAAAAACGCTGGGCATAGGCTTTTACACTGCCCCGTTGCACAAAGACTAGATTTTTTAAAAATGCTAATTTTTCCACATCTACCCCGTCCGGGTCATAGATACATCCGTCATAATCCATAAACGAAACTACTTTTGCACCCAGCTCAATGAGCTTTTCAATCGCATGAATCCCTACATTTCCACAACCCGAAACTAAGCACGTTTTCCCTTGTAAATGATCCTGTTTGGTAGCTAGCATATTTTGTGCAAAATAAACAATCCCGTACCCGGTTGCTTCCGGACGCAACAAACTGCCTCCCCAGTTGGGTTTCTTGCCAGTAAAGGCTCCGGTAAAATCGTTGGTTAATTTTTTGTATTGTCCAAACATATAGCCGATTTCGCGCGCACCGCAACCCAAATCTCCGGCGGGAATATCTGTATGATACCCGATATGGTGATAAAGTTCGTTTATAAACGAATGGCAAAAACGCATGACTTCACTATCGGACTTGCCGCGCGTATCAAAATCGCTGCCGCCTTTGCCGCCCCCCAAAGGAAGGGTGGTTAAACTATTTTTGAAAGTTTGTTCAAAACCTAAAAATTTTAAAGAGTCTTGCGTAACGCTTTGATGAAAACGGATTCCGCCTTTGTACGGGCCTAATGCACTGTTAAACTGAACACGGAAACCGCGATTGACGTGAATTTCACCCTTGTCATCTTGCCAAGGGACCCGAAAGCTGATAATCCGTTCCGGCTCCACAATACGCTCTAAAATTTTTTCTTTTATGTAAATGGGGTTTTGCTCTAAAACCGGGGCGAGGGAAAGGACAACCTCTTGCATGGCTTGATGAAATACTTTTTGTGCGGGATCTTTTTGTATTTGTTTGGCTAGGAAATCCGACAAGTACGCTTGTGTGTTCATAATTCCTCCCATACTGATAATTCCATTTAACATATCTTTTGATTCTTTTTCAAGAGGCAATTTGTTCTAAAATATGTTAAGATGTAACAAAGATTTTTTTGCGGTGTTTTGTGGCTATGAAACTTACCTCAAATATGGAAGATTATTTGGAAGCAATTGCTTTTTGCGCCAACGAAGAAGGCGTGGCGCGTGTGAGCGACGTGCGTGATATGCTGGGCGTAAAAACTCCCAGCGTAACCGGGGCTATGAAAGCACTTGCCCAAGAAGGATACGTCTTACATGAGCCGTATGGAGGATTAAAATTGACGGCCAAAGGACGCCGCGCCGCAGAAGAAGTGAAGAAACGCCATGCTATTTTCCGGCGGTTCTTGATGCAAGTATTAGGAGTAAATCCCAAAACAGCCGAGAAAGATGCTTGTAAAATGGAACATGCAGTCAGCAAAGAAACTATGGAAAAATTACACACTTACTTGCATAAAATAGCCGGGGATAATGAGTAGCAAAAAACGTTGGGGATACGGTTTTTTCTGTTTTTTGTTAGACAGCAGAAAAGTTGGTTATTCCCTATTTTTTTGATATACTAATATCATAGGTATTTAAATACAAGGAGATCTTATGAAAAGCAAGAATGCAAGCCAATTAGGCTTTACATTGATTGAGTTATTAGTAGTGGTGCTGATTATTGGTATTTTAGCGAGCGTCGCTCTGCCGCAATATAATTTAGCGGTAGAAAAGAGCCGTGCGGCGGAAGCATGGAATATGATTAAAACGATTAACGAAGCGGAAAAAGTAAAAAACATGGAACAAGATACACACGGTGTAGTTTATCCGTTTGATGAATTAGGTATTACGTTAGTGGATCAAAATGGTGCCAATGCAACCGGCTTATGCTTTGACACAAAGAATTATGATTATTGTTTAAATGGGGCGAATGTTGCTGAAAATTCCACAGAGCCGGCGTTTGCGTGGTCCAATACAAGAGGGGTAGATTATCAATTAAGCATGAAAGATGGACGTAGATATTGTGCCACCACGAGTAGTAATGATCAAAAATCACAAAAAATGTGTAAAACTTTAGTGGGCGGAAGTCTCATTTCGGCGGTTTCGGGAGCCTGTGTGTCCGGTCAGGACTGTTTTACAGAATAACGCATAGAAATGCTTTAATTACTCCCCGGAAAATAGACTATTTCCGGGGAATTTTATTTTAAATACGCCAAGTATCTCTATTTTTTCTATAATATAAAATATCCTTAATAGCGGAGTTTTATATCATGGCAAAAAATAAATATTCTCATACCGTTTTATTACCCAAAACGGATTTCCCGATGCGTGCAGGTCTTGCACAAAAAGAACCTAAAATCTTAGATTTTTGGAAATCTATCAATCTCTATGAAGCGATGCTTAAGAAAAATGAGCAAGGCAAACACTTTGTGTTGCATGATGGCCCGCCTTATGCAAACGGTAAAATCCATATCGGCCACGCGCTAGATAAAACGATTAAGGATATTATTTTAAAATCCCGTGCCATGAACGGCTATTATACGCCGTACGTACCGGGGTGGGATTGCCACGGTCTTCCTATTGAGCAAGCCCTTTTAAAAGAACTCAAACAAACCAAAAAACACATTACCGACGTGCCCGCTTTTCGCAAGAAAGCGCGCGCATTTGCCGCTAAATTTATTGACTTGCAACGCCAGGGCTTTAAGCGTCTAGGCGTGCAGGGCGATTGGGATAATCCGTATCTGACTATGTCCGAACGCTATGAAGGTATTACGATTGGTGTATTTTTGGATTTAATTGAAAAAGGGTACGTTTATAAAGGGCAAAAAACAATTACTTGGTGTCCGCATTGTGAAACGGCCCTTGCCGACGCGGAAACGGAATATAAAGACATTTCCTCGCCGTCTATTTATTTGCGCTTTAAACTTGCTAAATTTGATAAAAACATCTTGGGCGATTTGGATTATTCAAAGCCCGTTAGTTTAGCGGTGTGGACCACTACTCCGTGGACCATTCCCGCCAACCAAGCCGCCGCCGTTTCCAATACGGAAGATTATGTGATTTTGCAAGACGGTAAAACCGCAGAATATTACATTGTGGCGGAAAAATTAGCGGAAGAATTTTTGAAAAATACCGGGTTGGATTGCACGCAAGCCGGCAAAGTAGCCGGGGCCGATTTGGTGGGAATGACGTATTATCATCCGCTTACGCAAAAAGAAAACCCGGTGATTTGGACCGATTTTGTTACCATGGATGCCGGCGTCGGTGTGGTACACATTGCGCCAGGCCACGGGGAAGAAGACGCGCAAGCCGGCAAACAATGGAAGCTGGAAACGTTCTGCCCGGTAGACGAAAAGGGTTGTTATACGAAAGATTCCGGCGTGTTTGAAGGTATGCACGTATTTGAAGCCAACCCGCTGATGGTCAAAAAATTGGACGAGCTCGGCGCGCTGATTAAAGAGCAGGAAATTTCCCACAGCTATCCGCATTGTTGGCGTTGCCATAACCCGATTATTTTCCGCGCGACGGAACAATGGTTTATGTCCATTGATAAAGACGGCCTGCGCGAAAAACTGATGAAAAATTTGGACAACGTTACCTTCTATCCCGAAGGCGGCATGGAACGCATGCGCTCTATGATTGGGCTGCGCCCCGATTGGTGTCTTTCCCGCCAGCGCTTTTGGGGAAGCCCGGTAACTATTTTGTATTGCAAAGAATGCGGCAAAGCCCAAATCAACCACGAACTTTTTGAATTTATTAAGGAACGCGCCATGAAAGAAGGTTCCGATTTTTGGTTCATTGATCCGGTGGAAAAACTGGTGCCGCAAGGCTATCAATGTTCGTGTGGTTGCCACGAATTTAGAAAGGAAACCGATATTTTAGACGTATGGTTGGATTCCGGCGTGTCGTGGGCGGCGGTACTGAAAGACCGCGGGCTTGATTTCCCGGCCGATGTTTATTCCGAAGGGTCCGACCAACACCGCGGCTGGTTCCAAAGTTCCTACATCCCGTCGTTTACACTGGAAGGCACAGCGCCGTTCAAAACGATTTTGACGCACGGCATGGTGCTTGACGGCGAAGGAAAACCCATGCACAAATCGGCCGGAAATGCCGTAGATCCGGAAGATGTAATTAACACGTACGGAGCCGATATTTTGCGTTTGTGGGTGTCGTTGTCCGACTATCAAGGTGACGTGCGCATTTCCAAAGAAATTTTGGGTGGGCCGATTGATTCGTACCGCAAAATCCGCAATACCGTACGCTATGCGCTGGGGAATCTGTCCGATTATGACCCGGCTTTACATAAAGTTCCGGGGAAAGAACTTACTGAAATGGATCAATATATGCTCGGTAAATTGGACGCGCTTATTCAAGAAGTACATGCCGGCTATCAAGAATTTAATTTCCGTCGGGCCGTGCGCGCGATTACCGATTTTTGTATCTTGGATTTATCCTCATTTATGTTGGATGCGTCCAAAGACCGCTTGTATACGTTAGGGGCTTCCTCTCCGGCGCGGCGTAGTGCCCAAACAGTACTGGCAGAAATAGTGGTTACGCTGTTGCAGTTGATGGCTCCGGTGCTTTCGTTTACGGCAGAAGAGGCCTGGCAAGAACTTCGTAAGGTTGCTTTAGGGCGCGAATTGCCGCAAAGTATTTTCCTTTCCAATATGCCGAAAAACGCTTCGCTCATTCCGGATGTGAAATTGGAAGAAAAGTGGAACGAAATTCGCCGCGTGCGTGAACTAGTCCAAAAAACATTGGAAGATGCCCGCCAAAAAGGAGTCCTTGGCTCTTCGTTAGAAGCGTGTGTGGTATTTAAAACTAATGATGAGGCCATGAAAACATTTTTGGAAAGTACGAAAGCTTTATGGCCGGAAATTGCCATTGTATCCGACGTTAAGATTGAAAACGGAAGCGAAAAATTAACGGTGGAAGCGATTCATGCGCCCGGTCAAAAGTGTGCGCGTTGTTGGCAATGGAAAGAAGAAGTCGGTTCTTTAAAACATACGGATGTTTGCGCGCGTTGTGAGGGTGTTCTGGAAAAAGAAGGCTTTGTGGTAGAAGATGAAAAGATTGCTGTATAAAATTTGGGACAAGCAAAAAAAGTGGTCCTACGAGAACGAAACTCTTTTGCGAGTATTTGTTTGTTTAGTAATATTGGACCAGGTAACCAAAATCGCGGCACGGTGTTATTTGCAGAAAAATCCAATAGAAATTTTCCCGTATTTCTGGTTAAATTACGTGGAAAACACCGGGGCAGCCTTTGGAATTTTGCAACATGGTAACAGTATCCTAATTTTTATTATGTTACTGGTGATGGCCTATATCGTGTGGAATTGGAAAGAGCTCGTTTCCTACGGAAGTTACTCCAAGTGGGGAGCTGTACTTATTTTAGCGGGTGCATTTGGCAATCTTTTTGATAGAATAACATTAGGGCATGTAGTGGATTTTTTGGATTTTAGAGTATGGCCCGTATTTAATGTAGCAGATTCTTTGATTACGATAGGGGCTTGTTTGTTAGGTATTACATTTTTGCGTAATCCCCACAAAAAAGTGGAGGAAAAATGAAAAAAATCATTATCGGGGTGGTAGCAGTTTTGCTATTTATGGGATGTGGTGAGGATAAGCGGTTGTTTAAGCAGGCGCAGTTGGCCACTTCAAAACAAGAATATACAAAGGCCATTCAGTTATATTCGCGTATCTTGAAAAAGGATCCTAAAAATTATGCCGCACTGATTAACCGCGGTGTTTTGTGGGAGCGCGTACCGGTAAAAGAACCTAAAGAACGGGTAAAAAACCGTAATTTTGCCGAGCAGGATTATCTAGCGGCTATTGCGCTAAATCCAAATGTGGCAGAAACATATAATAATTTAGGGGCATTGTGTATTGATTTGAACCGTAATATGGATGCCATTACGTACCTATCGCGAGCTATTTCATTAAGTCCACGATATTTTACGGCGCTGATGAACCGGGCTATCGCAAATTATAATTTGGGGCGTTCAATGGCGGCCTTGGAAGATTTTAATAAAGCTGAAAAAATTCGCAAAAATGATCCACTCCTCTTGCTTAACCGCGGCTTAGCTTATTTTGACATGGGGCAGTATGAATTAGCAGTAGATGACTATACGCACCTAATTGCTATTGATTCCGATAATGCGCGTGCTTATTTGGAGCGTGCGCGTGCGCTTATTCGTATGGGATATCCGTCCAATGCGTATGCGGATTTAGAAGAAGCGGTAACAATTAAACCTACCTATGCTTTAGCTTACTATTATATGGGAGATTTAATGTTCCGTAAAGGAGAAAAAGATTACGCCTTAGGTTTATTGCTTAAAGCCAAAGAGCTGGCCAGCCAATATGCGCCTACCTATGAATTGATGGGCGATATGTTAGCGGTAGAAGACCCTGTGTCGGCGACAGCTAATTATATGGTGGCTAAAAAGTTAGATCCCGCTCATAGCTCTAGATATGATGCTAAAATCCGTTTGATGCGTACGGATAAAGGGCGCGAACGCGTTTTGGCAAATCGTTTTTTCCCGCGTTAAATTCATGACACTTTTTTCAATAAATAAACCCTATTACCAGCCGGCAGCTTTACAACTGCCGGCTAGAAAGTTTTCATACCGATTTTTATTATCTACCTGTTTATTTTTTCTCATTCTTTTTTCATTGGCACTTCAGTATACGGGGATAAGTATTTTTATTTTGCTATTTATTGACATGGCTTTTTGTGCCGATATTTTGCTACGTTGTGCGTGGCAAGACCTATTGCATGCGCGGGGTACATTTTCCGTGTTAATTAGTTTATCTGTGGTATCCGGTTTTATATATTGTGCACTCAATACTTTTTTGGCTCGTTCGTTATCAGGTCCTCAGGTTGACTTGCATGTTTATGTATCTTTTTTACTTACGTTGTCGTTATGGGTACAATACCGCCTAGTGCATGAGCGGGAAAAGACAAAAATATTTATCAAAAAATTAGATGATTTTTTACCAAAATCCGGCCGTTTATGCGAGGGAAAGAAATCCCGCCGAGTTTTTGCCAATGAATTAACAGCGGGCGACCAGGTGCTGGTCTATGCAGGGGAGCGAATCCCTTGTGACGGAATTATTTTAGAAGGAAGTACTGCCGTAGATGAACAACTCATTTCCGGTAATATATGTCATACCGTAAAACAGGTAGGAAGTACTGTTTATGCAGGAACGCTTAATAAAATGCAAACCATTTGTGTAGAGGTGAAAACGCCTCTTTCTTCCAGTGCAATTATGAGTATTTTGTCTGCTATTAAAAATAATGAAGTGCAGCATAACTGCTTGGTTAATGCCTTGGAAAAAGTTTCTGTTTGGCTTGCGATTTTATTAGGTGTTTTTGCCGGGGGTGTTTATACATATACGTTAATTCACCACGGAACTGGGGCAGATTGGTTGCATCAAAGTGGCGTTTTATGGCTTATTTTGGCGCTTGGTTGCCCGGTAGGATGGTTATTTTCTGTTGTTTTCCCTTCTTTCTTTATTGCGCGCGGGGCGCGGCGACTTGGAATTTTTTTAAATTACTTGGATACTGTGCAAACTTTCGTGCAAGCTGATACTATTTTCTTAGATAAAACAGGGACACTAACGGTTGGTAAATTGGAAGTCAGTAACGTGGTTGCAAGTAAGGGATACAGTGAAACACATGTGTTAACCGCTCTGGTAACTGCGGAACAACAGGTAGATGATATTTTCGCGCGCGCCATTTTGGAATATGGCCAAAAAAAGCAAGTGGAAGCACAAGCTATTAAATCCGTAGAAATATTTCCGGGACAAGGTATTCAGGTGCAAACACAAAAAGGGGCGATTTTGGCCGGGCGCTTGACGTGGTTAGAGTCCCAAGGAATTAGGGTCCCTGCGTTAGCACAAGAAGCGGAAGCAGTGGTGTGTGTGGCACAAAATAATTGCTATTTAGGATATATTACTTTAACGGATTCACTACGGCAAGGCGCTGCTGAGGTGATTCAACTTTTGAAGGAAAAAAATAAAGAGGTTATTTTAATCTCGGGGGATACAGAAAAATCTGTGCAGCGAATTGCTCAGCAAGTGGGTATTGAGAAATTTAATGCTAACGTGCTGCCCAAAACAAAAGCAGAGATTATTACTAACTTACGGGCGTTGGGGAAACGTGTTGTGATGATTGGGGACGGATTTAATGACATTATTGCGTTACTTAAAGCAAACGGAGGCATTGTTTTCGGTCCTGCCAGAAACGTGTATAACCATTGGGTGGATATTGTAATCAAACGTTCGGACTTGTATACGCTGACAGATTTATTTAAAATAGATAAGAGATTGCAAAGTACCATTTGGGGTAATATGGTAGTTGCCGTCAGTTTACAGTGTTGTTTTATTGCTATCTTGCTATGGCAAAAAATAGCTTGGATGAACGGTTGGCAAGCAATTTTAGGAGAAGCCCTATTGGGGATTTTACTTGTTTTATTTAATTCAATGAGGTTATTAAAGATAAAATGAAAAACAATAATATTGATTTTGGATATACATCAGCCCATGCCCGCAAAAATGCTGATGCCGTCTTGCCGGAGATTCAGTGCTGGCCGAACCAGTATAAACGGGATTATGAAATTAAGATTGAACTGCCAGAGTTTACTTCCGTCTGCCCGAAAACCGGACTCCCGGACTTTGGGGTCATTACCATTGATTATATTCCAGATGAATTATGCTTGGAACTGAAATCGTTAAAGTATTATTTGTTGGAATATCGGGATATGGGTATTTTTATGGAAAATATTGCCAATAAAATATTAGATGATGTGGTAAAAGCATGCAAACCGAAAAAAGCAACGGTAACGGGTGTATTTACTCCGCGCGGGGGATTGCGCTCGGTGATTGTTGCGAAATACGAGAAAGAAAAATGAAACAAAAAATTGGTTATTTAGGTACTTTTTTAGTTGCTTTGTTGATTGGAATGTTCGTTATGCATGCGTGGGACAGCAAGCAACGTAATAAGGCGGAATTTCCGGTACCGAATATGGAAGAGTCAGCAGCTCCCGCCGAGGATACTGAGTGGATTGATTTAGAGAAAGCAACAGAGCCGGAAGGACTTGTTCCTGCCGGAGAACCAACAGAGCCGCAGTTGGCTACCCAGTCCCAATTATCGCCGATTCATATGCCGGAGATTCAAACGGTTATTTCCCGTTCCGGCAATAATTATGAACCGGAACAAAAGGATTCAGACAACGAAGGGGTGGTTTTGGGAGATGCAAAATACAATACTTCGCCCGCTTCGGAAAAAGGGGGGACTCAGCCCGAAGAGCCAAAGAGCAGTATCGTGATGATAGCAGCTCCGGTAGAGCCGTTGCTGATTAAGACTTCTGAGGAGTATAAGGCTTTTAAACGCAAAGCACGCGGCAGTTATCCAACGGCTGATTTTTCGAAAGAGCAAGTATTGGTGTTGGAATCTACCAGCAATTTGCCGGATAAAGTGTTTGAAATCCAATCCGTAGAAGATAAAGATGGTAAGCGAATTGTAAATTACCGGGTTAGCGTATTTGCTTTAGATAAAAAGACTAATACACACAGTGCCGTAATTGTCAAAAAAGGGGATTTGCCCTTAGAGCTAAAGCAAGTTTTATAAAACGGATAAACTAAAATTACTAAACCCCGGAGTGTTTATATAGCTCCGGGGTTTTACATGTTTTTTTAAAAACTATTTTTTCAGTAAATTGGCGGATGGTTTGAAACGTACTTTTGGTTTAGAGGGTACTTGTACTTTTTCGCCGGTTTTTGGATTATGGCGCACCACGGGCCGAGCCATTTTTAGATGAAATGAGCCAAAGTTGCTAATCACTACCTTGCCGTCACGTTTTAAACCGTGTTTGATAATTTCAAACACTTTATCTACGGACATTTTAGCTTGTTTTTTGTCTAGTACTTGCCGGGTTAAATGGCGGATTACATCATCTTTGTTCATACCTATTCCTCTTGTTGTATGTTATTACATGGATTAAATTATTTATTGCCGCGGTTTACAAATCCCATAGCATGGAGAAGCACATGGGGTTGTTTCCCTTTGCAAACAATTTGCCAAATGGCATCTAAAATGGGGGTATTTAACTTATTCTTTCGGGCGATATCATATACGCTTTGAACGGAATTGACCCCTTCCGCAATCGTGCCTACTTGTTTTTTGGCTTCTTCTAGCGAAAGCCCGGCACCTAATTTCTCGCCTAAGCGGCGGTTACGCGAAATAGCCGACATGCCCGTTAAAATAGCATCTCCAAATCCGGCCAAACTGTATACAGAACCGGGTTCTCCGCCCTGGCTGACAATAATATCATTCATTTCCTGTAAAGCTTGGGTAATAAGCGCTGCTTTGGCATTAGCGCCATCTCCAATTCCGTCAATGACACCGCATCCAATAGCGAGTACATTTTTAATTCCGCCGCCATACTCCACACCGCGGCGGTCTTTAGCGGGAACAATGATAATCGGGTCTGCATTAAAAACAGTTTCAATTTGGCTTACTAAATCCAAATTACCGGCTAACATAATTTTTGTGGGAACGCCTTGGGCCACTTCCAACGCAAAACTCGGCCCGGAAAAAGCCAATACATGGTCTTTTAATTGCGGGAGTTCTTCCTCAATAATTTCACAAATTGTTTTGAATGTTTTATCTTCTATACCTTTCGAAGCACTGACTACCGGCACAACCCGGCCGTTTAGCAGAGGCTTTAATTGTTCGCGGCAGAAGGTGCGGATTGCTTTAGAAGAAATGACAAACACAATTAAATCTGTATTTTCCACCGCTTCGTCCACGCGGTTGGTTAAGCGGATATTATCATGAATTTTAAAATTGGGGATATTTGGGTGGCGGCCCATAGTTTTAAGGACGTTAAGTAGTTGTTCATTATATTCCCATAACGAAACATTGTAACCATTCTTGGCTAAATGTTGGGCGATCACACTGCCCCAGATTCCGGCACCAAAGACGGTGATTTTATTGATTTGCATTTTCTTTTCTCTTTTTTGCGCCATCTTCAAACTTTAATTCTTTTTGTTGTAAAAGGCGTTTAATGTTGGGAACGTGTTTATAAATCACTAAAGCACCGATAGCTGTTACCATTAAATTAACAGACAAAGGATGATTGCCAATAAAGTAGCTGCAAATAGGCAGTACGATACAGGCGCAAATAGAACCGATAGAGATGCGTCCCCACAAGGCAACACAAATCACGAAAGAAACGAAAGCGAGTGCCGTTGGAATGGGTAATAAAGCAGCAAATACGCCAGCTGAAGTAGCTACGCCTTTTCCGCCTCTAAACTTTAAATAAATGGTCCACATATGGCCTAAAATGGCAATTACCCCGCAGACAATCGCAACCCAGTAATCTTGCGGAAAAAAGTACCGGGCCAAACAAACCGGGATAAACCCCTTCAAAGCATCAATAAGAAACGTGGAAATCCCCGCCCATTTACCGACGATGCGGTATACGTTGGCTGCTCCGGGGTTACCGGATCCATGCTGGCGGATATCAATCCCCATCACATGTTTTGAAATCAAATAGCCCGTGGGAACAGAGCCGAGTAAATAACTAAATACAACTAACAGGAGCATTTTGGTAATCATATATTCCATTATATTATATTTCATTCGGTCGGACCAGGTTATTTATGTAAAAAGATGGTTTTTTCCATGGTTTTTATATACACTTATAATATGAAACATTTTTTGAGAATTGCATTGTTGCTTCCTTTGGTTGTTTCCGGTGTGTTAGCGCAAGAAACAACCGACAAAATTCGGGAAGATGCTTATTTGGTCCAGAAAGAAATCCAAATATGGCGGACGGATTTGGCCTCATCATCCAGATTGCCGATTTATAATTGCCAAGCCGTCGCGTTAGATTCGCATTGGTTTTTGACGGCAGCTCATTGTGTATACCCGGCTTGTAACGGGTCATTTTCGTGTACTGTTCAAATTACACTAGCGGAGGGGGAACTGCGTAAACAAGCACGTGTTTTTCACAGTAATGCTTCGCAGAAAGTATTTATTTATCCGGGGTTTTTCCCTGGGCAAAACCGTATCAGCAGTGTTGATGTGGCCCTTATTCACTTAAATCCGCAGGAGGCAACCTATTCCCATGAAGCGTTTGTAGAGGGACAATGGGTGCCTATTAGTGAAAAAGAATTTGCGGCACAATTAAAATTCTCTCCGGAAACAAAAGCGCAACTCAACGAGAAGAGAAGTGTGCTTCTGGTTAGTTCAGCGAATTTGCCCAATAGCCATTTTACCCAGCGCATTGTTGTACCGAAGATACGAGATGGTGTTTTGTCCTATATGGTTTCACCTTCCAAAGATGTATATTTTGTATCGGCCTTACAACATTTTATTGCGCCGGGATTTGGGGTTCGCCGTGGCAACTCTGGCGGAGGGGTATTTACACCCAATGGCGAATTGGTGGGACTGGTGTCGTCGTTATTATTTGCGAAGGATGGGAGTGCTTCATTTCAAGATGACGAAGGAAAAACGGTGCTAACTTTGCGTAATGCTAATGCGTATTTTTTATTTACCGGGTTTACCGGGTCAACGCTTAATTTTATCCGTAACAAAATGTCCTATATGCGTACGGTGGGGGCGTTAGACGGTTATGCCGAACCGACAAAAAAGGATTTTCAGGCAATTATCAAAAGCGTAGACGGAAAGCCGATGGCTTTCTAAAAGTTTTTGATTTCGCCGTTAGCACAAGCCGATAAAATGGTTTGTGCTAATTTTTTTACATCAAAGTCGGCAGGATGAACAAGTGAAATTCGCTGGGCATTTGTGTACCGGTTAAACCAGGTTCGTTGGCGTTTGGCATATTGCCGGGTGAGAATAATAATTTTGTCCAAAGCTTCTTGGCGCGAAATTTCATTTTTTATAAATTGAATCACTTGCGGATAACCTAGGCTCTTTAGTGCGCACGTATCCGGGGCATAACCGGCAGCGAGTAGGTGAGATGTTTCCTCGCACATGCCTTCAAAAATTTGCGCTGTACGTGTTTCAATACGTGTATTTAACGCTTCTTTATCCCAGGCTAAATAGACCCAGTGCGATTGTTGCGAATCGGGTAACTGGAAAAACTGGCCGCTTTTTAACGCACTTGCCGGTTTCCCGGTCAGTAAAAAAAGTTCCAAAGCGCGCATGGTGCGCTGGATATTGCCGACCGGAATTTGCTCGGCGGAAATAGGATCTTTTTCCTGTAATAATTGATGTAACCCCTCTTTTCCTTTTTGGTTGAATAATTCTTCTACTTGTGCGCGCGATTGCGGCGTGCTGGGCGGTAAATGATCCATACCCACAAAATAAGCGTGCAGATACATGCCTGTACCGCCGGCAAAAATGAGCGGGGAATTGGGATATTTAGTAGCAATTTCGCGGACCTGAGTAGTAAAAGCTCCGGCATTAAAAGAGCGGGTAACATCTAAAAAATCCACCAAATGATACGGAATTTCGTCCACTAAATACTGCCCGTTTTGCCACTTCCCTTGAGGTTTAGCGGTGCCAATGGTGAGGTGTTTATACACCTGCCGCGAATCCGCCGAAATAATAATGCCCCTTGTTTGCCGGGCGAGTTCTAGCGCAAGTTCTGTTTTGCCGGACGCGGTTGGCCCACATAAGACAATCGGTTTCATACAGATATTTTACCTTATTTGATTAAACGACGAGGGAGAAACGTTTGGAGATCTTACACTTTCTAGTTTTTAATGAAAATAAGGTTTTTCTTTGTTGTAAATCAATTTGTCATCCTGAACTTGTTTCAGGATCTGCAACGCGGATTGTTGTTGTGGCTGTTTCAAAACGGCGGTGCGTGGAAGATGCTGAAATAAATTCAGCATGACTTTATTTTTTGTGGCATGACAGACCTTATTTTGTTGAGCTTTTTGTAGGCTGTCAGAGAGAAAATAAAAAAGGCTTGACTGGTTTTTTTTTTTTGATACACTGTTTTCGTTGTAGAGATTAAAACAAAAGGAGTGACTATGAAAAATGCAAATACAAGTCGATTAGGCTTTACGTTAATAGAATTATTAGTAGTTGTGCTGATTATTGGTATTTTGGCTAGTGTGGCTTTACCGCAATATCAAAAAGCAGTTATGAAAGCGCGTGCGACGGAAATCAAAACGTTTGTTGCTTCTATGGACAAAGCGATAAACTTATATATATTTGAAAACGGCGGATTCTCTTCCTCATACAGAGCGGTCCCATTAAGTGATCTAGATATAGACTTCACAAATTATTGCACCATTAATAATAATAATAATGATAAAGTTTGTGAAGGAAAGAATTTTGACGTGCAGTTGCATACAAGTTCCAGCTTGATTGAGCTTATGGTTTATCCAAAAGTGTCAGTCTTTGGAGAAGCGACTGTTGCTGTTCACTACTATCCAGATGGGAGCGTTGAGAAATTATGTGCTTTGGATGGTGGATCTTCAAAAGCAAAACCTATGTGTGAAGTCATAGCAGGAAATGACCCGAGTTGGACCATACAGTTACCATCTTGATGTTTAAGAGAGGCACAAAAACCCCCGGAATGGATACTTATTCCGGGGGATATTTTTTAATTTACAGCAAGTTTTATTTTCTTTCAAATAAACTGTCGTCTTTTTGAATTTTATTGCAAATTTGGTGGCATTTGCATGTTGGCACACAGGCTTCGGGCAATTTTAATAAAATGCGTGTGTCGCAATCGTTAAAATCGTCGGCCATTTCGCTAATAAGTTTGGCATATTTCTCCGCCATTTTGGTAAATTCAATTCCAATGGTGTACACGTTTTCACGTTGTTTTACCCAGGCAAGGCGCGCTTCTACTTCAATTTTATCCGTTCCGGGGAGTTGCAGACTGATGGAAAAGTGATCGGCTAACGGCGCACCTAAAAAGCTAATCATACGCATCCCGGAAGCAGACAAATCCGCTAAAATAGCCACTAGCGAAGTTTCTTTTCCATCTTCTGTTTTATAATGCAGATTAACGGGTTCAATCAAATTACTAATCACCGGCATACGCGGATGGCGGCGTTTTTCGGAAAAATTTTTTTTCATAGTTCGTTCCTCGCAAATAATAAAGTTCCGTCAGCTTTTTCAATTTCCGCCCGGACGATACTCCCTACCGGGTGCGACTGTTTTGTTTTTACCCAAAAACTACCAGACGACCGGCCCTTATCAGCCGATTCCATCAACACTTCTTGTAGGGTGCCTACTTGTGCTTGGTAAGCCGCTTCGGCTAAACCTCTCACTTTATTTAACAAAATATCTAGCCGTTGTTCCAGTACATTTTGCGGATGTAACTTCATTTGTGCCGCTACAGTCCCTTGGCGCGGTGAATATTTGTAACAGTAGGCAGTGGAAAAACCGGCCTGGTCCACCAGCGTAAGTGTTTGGTTGAAATCTTCTTCTGTTTCCGTAGGAAACCCGACGATTAAATCAGTAGAAATTTGGAAACCTACTTCTTTTAAAGCGAATATTTTTTCCAGCAAAATTTCACGCGTGTAACCGCGTTTCATTTCCGCAAGCACCTTAGAGGAACCGCTTTGCGCCGGCAGATGTACATGCCGGGCAATTTTGGGATTATCTTTAATGGCGGCCAAAAATTGGGGGGTAAAATAGATTGGGTGCGGGCTGGTAAAACGTACCCGTTCCACCCCGGGAATTTCACTGGTTTTATTAAGTAAATCAGCAAAGGAAACAGCCCCGTCCTGATACGCGTTTACCGTTTGTCCCAAGAGCATAATTTCTTTTGCTCCCGCATTAGCTTTGGCGCGGCCTTGTTCTAAAATAGCTGTATGCGGTAAACATTTAATAGGTCCGCGTACTGTAGGAACAATACAATATGTACATGCAAAATTGCACCCGCGCATAATGGTTACATAGCCGGTTAATCCGGGGGAGAGTGTTTCACCTTGCGGAGTGGAAGGGGGGAAAAAACCACTTTTCTCTAAAGTATCACCAAAATGTTCAATCTCTTTAGCTCCGGATAAAATATCCAAAAAAGGAAATTGTTTTTTAAGTTGATTTCCAATACGTTGGGCGGCACATCCTGCAAAAATAATACGGCGGCCCTGTTTTTCCCGCTTCCAAGTTCCCAAGCGGCCTAAAAATGAAACAGCGCGGTGTTCGGCATGATCGCGAACGGTACAGGTGTTAATAAGAACTACGTCGGCTTCTTCTAAATTTTCAGTATATCCAAAACCGCGTGCAGCTAGCTGGGCAAACATCTCTTCCGAGTCCGCCAAATTCATTTGACATCCGTACGTTTGAATAAAAACTTTCTGCATATAACAAAATACGGCGGCTCCCTTTTCGTAGAGCCGCCGTTTATTTACTTAGAATAAGTCGCTGATTTTTTTAATGCTTGCTGCTAAAGGTTGTTTTAAATGTAACTTGATGGCGCGGCGTCCTTTAGATTCAAGCGCTTGAAAATCCCCTAAGGCTTGTGCGTTGCACAGTTGTCCAAAGGTGTATTGTTGGCCGGGAATTTTAAGGTCTACTTCCGGGTCTGCCGAAAGAATCAAAAACACTCCGTTATTTCCGTCGCCTTTATGAAGTTGCCCGGTGGAGTGTAAATAGCGCGGTCCATAACCAAATAAAACGGCGCGTTTTGTTTTAAGCATTATTTTATCGCGAAGAGCAAGCAACGCTTCTTCCGTTTCTTTAGAGGGATATACGTACGGCAAAATAGCGATATAATCATTGCTTTCCAACAAGGAATAAACATCTTGTGCTAAGGTGTCTAATTTAACTTCTGCAGCGATATCTTTGGAAACCAAAATGGGGGCGGAAATAGTAGCCGGAATATCACCCGCGGCTAGTTTGGCCAGTACATTTTTCGTCATGGTTTTTGCTTCTTGTACGTTTGGTTGATCAAACGGATCAATGGCTAAAATCGCACCTGCGGCTGCTGTAGCAATTTCCCAAAGTAGGAATAAAGCTCCCAAGTAGTAAGGATTTTTCATGTCAATGGTCAAAACGGGATAGCTTCTTTCGGAAAGTTCATTCACCATATTGCAAATTCGTTTATCGTCGTCACTTCCGGTAGCTAAATGTACAAAGAAGCGGTCTTCGCGATAATCAAAATTTTGATGTAATGCTTCTCCTACAACGGGAACAATGCCTTTTCCTTCTTTCCCGGTAGATTCTGCCACCAGTTGCTCTGCCCATAAGCCGAAAGTGGCTAAATCGTTTGGAGTGAGTAACGTTAATTTATCTTTACCATGATTTACTGCACAAGCTCCCATGAAAGCCCCTAGTTTAACAGCGGCATTTTCTTTGACCGGTGCTTCCGGGCCGAAGGTGGCAGCTTCTTCTTTGGCAATTGTTAAGAGTTTACGAACGTCTACTCCCATGATGGCGGCCGGAACAATACCAAAAAAGGATAATGCGGAAAAACGTCCTCCAATATCAGAAGGATTGATAAAGGTGTGGCGGAAATTATATTCTTTAGCTAATTTTTGAAGGCCGGTATTTTCGTCAGTGATAGCGGCAAAATTTTTCCCCGGTTCTTTAACGCCCGATTTTTTTACTTCATCAAAGAAATAAGCAAATTGAGAAGAGGGTTCCACCGTTCCGCCGGATTTGCTGGCGAAGATAAAAAGCGTTTGCGCAGGGTTGATGCGCGCACGTGCGGCGGCTACCCAATCCGGGTTGGTGGTATCTAACACAATCAGTTCCGGCCAGCCGGATTGTTTTCCAAAAACATTACGAAACACTTCCGGGGCTAACGAAGATCCGCCCATACCCATAATCACACAATGTTTAAAATTGGCCTTGACGTCTTGCGCAAAAGCAGTTACTTCCTCTAATCGTTCCAACGTCCAATCATACACTTTTTGCCAACCTAAAAATTTAACAATAAATTCTTGGTGTTCTTTGTCTTGTTTCCACAGGGAAGGATTTCGTGCCCAAAATTTAGTATTAAATTCCAGGTTTTCCAATTTAAAAGTACCTTCTCTAATAATTCCTTCAGCGAGGGGATTTGCTTGTGTGTTCATACGTTTTTATCATCCTTTATTTATAACTAAAGACGCAAGGTCTTATTTAAAATTAGCTTCTTCAATGGCTTTTACTTTTTTTAGACGGTCTTCATGCCGCGTTCCTGTCAAAAAAGAAGCGCTTAAAAATCGTTGGGTTAATTCTTGCGCAATTGCCGGGCCAATAATCCTAGCTCCCAGACATAAAATATTGAGTCCGTCATGTTCTACAGCTTGCGTGGCACTATAAGCATCATGGCACACACATGCGCGGATTCCTTTTATCTTATTAGCGGTGATACAAACTCCTACCCCGGAGCCACAAATTAGAATACCGCGCTCAACTTGACCGCTAGCTACTAATTGAGCTACTTTGTGGGCAAAGTCGGGGTAATCTGCACGCGCTGTACTGTAGGTACCGCAGTCGGTAATGTCGTGCCCTAAATTGCGCACGGTTTCTATGACGGTTTCCTTAAGCGGAAAACCTGCATGATCACAGCCGATTGCTATCTTCATACTAATAAGCCTGGTCCACTAAATCGCACACACAGTGTCCCATAAAGATATGACACTCTTGGATATGCGGGGTATCTTTTACTGCCACAATAAGCGGTAAATCGCAAACAGTTTTAATAGTACCGCCGTCTTTACCTAAAAATCCGGCCGTAAAGCAACCTTTTTGTTTCGCTAATGCCAAGGCCAGATACACATTTTTACTATTGCCCGAGGTGGAAATTCCAATTACAACGTCCCCTTTTTGGGCAAAGCCGTCAATTTGACGGGAAAATACAACATCATAAGAATAATCGTTTCCAATAGCGGTTAAGGTGGAAGAATTCGTATTGAGTGCCAGCGCCGGTAAAGAAGGGCGTTCTTTTTTAAAACGGCCCACAAACTCAGCGGCGATATGTTGTGCGTCCGAAGCGCTTCCTCCATTTCCCATTAAAATTACTTTATGCCCCTCTTGAAAAGCTTTTACGATTTGGGAAGCCAACTCTTCCACTTGGGGGGCCAAATTCTCTTTCACATAAGTAACGGCTTTTATCAGTTCATCTGCTTGCGCTTGAACAAACATATTTATCTCCACTATATTTTTTCTACCACATTTTTCTCTACCCAGCCCTTTAAACCTTGGGAGGGTACAATCACTTCATACCAAGAATCTTTGCTATCCTGGATAGTAAGTAAATGGCCTTGCGTAATACTTGCACTGGCCGGGAAATTGGTGCCGGGGCCGCTACGTATTTCAGCTACGGGTGAAGCAACTACAGCCATGGCTCTGTTTTCCCACTCAAAACGGGTATACCACCAACCGCCGGTCAAAAGTGTTGCGGCCACAACGACCCACAGTAATTTGGCTCCCTTGCGTTTGATTAGCCAAAAACAACCTATCAAACAACTAGACCAAAAGAGTACAAACAAAAGCCCGGTCAATTCCGCCATAGACAGTCCAAAATACATTCGGTGTACGCTTTCCGGAATGCCGGCCGGAACAAGTCTTTCTCCACATCCGGAACGTACAAGTGCCAAATTATGCCGGATATCCAAATCACGCGGCGCACGTAAAAATGCGCGGTAATAATTGGCGGTGGCTAACCCTTTACTTCCCATTTTAAAATAACAGTTACCTATATTGTAGTAAACAAAAGGGTCGTTTGGGTGATTTTTTAATTCCTGTTCGTATAAGCTAAGTGCTTGGGAAAACTTGCCTTGTCTATAAAATTCTTCTGCTTGGGCCAGCGAATTTTGAGCAAGAACCGGAGAAGTCAAACAAATGATTCCCCAACAAATAAATAGCCAGTGTTTTATCATTTTGTTTCTTCCTCCATGAGGGTCAATACATCTAGTGCCTGTGCGGCTAAATCCATGGTGCTTTGTTCCCCTAATTCGGAGGGAGCAAAGCGGGCGGCATCCAAGCGTTGCCACAACAGGGAAAAAGATTCTGCAGTTGCCCGGCGAACTCCCTTTTTAGAGAGTATATGAACCATGTCTTTAAGGGGCAAACTGCCGGTATTGATATTAAATTTTTGTTGCAAATAGTAAGACACTGTTTCGGCGACCTGTGTATAAGCTGTCGCTTTCTTTAGACGGGATTTAGCCGTCAAAAAGATTTTCTTTTGCGCCAGTGATTTGCGACCAAAGGATGCAAAAAGCACGCAAAACCCTACTAGTGCAAGTAGAATGCCATTGAGTATATTCCATGTGCTTAATTTAGCTAAGAAAGAAGGAGTAGGGGCATAGGTCGTTTTAAGATAACGCACATCGTGGCCCAACGTTTGAAATCCGTTTCCGGTAGTTTGTGAAGCGGAAAAATCAAAACCACTGGCCTCTTTAGTAGAAGGCGTAACTGTTACAGAGATTGATTCCGTTTTTAATGTATGATATTTTTTACTAATTGGATTGAAGTACGACCACTCTAACGAAGGAATTGTGTAAATGCCTGATGCAGTAGGAACCAAAATTGTTTTGAATGTTTTATAACTGAGTTCCGGTGTGTTTTGGGTAACCCCGGACACAGAAGCGGCCGGGTAGTTTTTAAAACCTTCTATATTTGGGAAAGTTAAATCTTGCGTGGGTTTTAAATTTGTTTTTCCGTACACAGTAGCTGTCCAGTTAATTGCTTCGCCGGCTTCTACAGTAGATGGTTCTGTGGTAGATTTAAAGGAATATCCAATGCCTACTGCTCCGTAAAAAGATTCCGGTTTATTGGAAGGTAGCGGTTGAATTTGCAGGGTGATAGGTTCGGAAGAGGATTTTTTTTCTTCGCTAATCACCGAACCTCCGAATAAACGGTCAAAGGCAGAAAGGGGGGAAGATCCTGTATGATAGGTAATCAGGGCCGGGCCGATAATCGCTTGACCGGGGGCTGCTCCCATGAGGTAATAGCGTTGTTCCTGATAACGGTATAATGTGCCGTTAATGACTTGTGTTCCTTCGGCAGAGGGGCCATCTTCCATAAAAATATTAGATACCGACGGTTTTTGATAGGGTGCGTCATAGAAATTTTTAGAATAGTAAAAACGAACAGCGAGCGTGATTTCCTGATTCACATACGGACGTTTATTATCTACTGCTGCCACCATGAAAAAAGGCTGGGCTCCTAAAGCATATGCTTTGGAAGCTAACGCAGCTTCTAACGGCGGGAGGTTCGGATCCGGCTGTTGCAAAGAGCTAGGTTGTTGAGCGCCCATAGCGGTATTTGTTTGATTCGCTGTTGGCGGTAAAGCGTTTTTGGCCTGGGATCCGTTCCGGTAAATACGGATATCAATGGGGGCTGTTTGGTACGTGTTTCCTTGATAATTAAAAGTAACA
This sequence comes from uncultured Elusimicrobium sp., assembly GCA_902781765.1. Lineage (GTDB taxonomy): Bacteria > Elusimicrobiota > Elusimicrobia > Elusimicrobiales > Elusimicrobiaceae > Avelusimicrobium. The sequence continues at coordinate 22,820 of CACZKQ010000007.1, forward strand.
GGCCCAATGGTTGTTTGTCCCACAAAACGCGGAAGCATGATATAGCGGAAAGTAACGCTACCTTGTCCGTTAATGTTGCTTTGTTCTACTTCTCTGGAATAGACGTTGAAAGCCGGTAAACTGGGGAGTTTGGGCATGGAGATATTTCCACTCACGCCGGAAAGTTTAACGGTAAACGTTAATTCATCATCTAGCGTTAGGGCGGTTTTATCGGTTGTTGCTTTGATGACTACTTGCGCAAAGGCTCCAATCGTTAAGCAAAGCAATAAGAGAATACCCGCGAATTTTTTCATATTACCAATCTTCCTCCACTTCAATGGCTTGGAGTTCATTTTGTTTACCCGTTGGTTTTTGTTCATTTTCACGTGCCATTTGCATCACGCGGTTGGCCATTTCCTTTTCAGCCTGCTTATTGGAAGAATCGTTTTGTTCCGGCGTTTTTTGTGATTGTTGTTCGTCTTTCTCGTTATTATTGCCGGCCTGATTATCTTGGTTATCTTGTTGCTGGTTAGAAGACGATTGTTGCGAATTCTTATTGTTTTGGTTATTTTGATTATTTGAATTATTTTGCTCTTGTAATAACAGTTGAAGATTATGAATTGCTTCTTTATCTTGCGGATGTTTCAAAATGGCTTGGCGGTAAGCTTGAATTGCTTGGTCTTTTTGCCCGGCCCGGTAATAGGTGTTTCCTAAATTGAACAAAGCATCTTGCGTGCGCAGACCGTTATGTTTGGTTACTTGTTCAAAAGATTGGGCGGCGGTTTTGTAATCTTTTAAGTAATAGGCACTGGCTCCGGCACCAAAAGAGGCTTGTTCGTTGTTAGGAGAATTTTGTAACACTTCGTTGTATTTAGCTAAAGCTTGACCGTATTTTTTTTGTGCATATAATTTGCTGCCGGTACGCAAGTCCCCACTCTCCCCGGCAACAACCGGTAAGGTAAAACATAACAACGATAAAAGAAGCCCATATTTCATAATCATATTGTACCTTTTTTAATCCAGGGGTGGCAGATCGGTTTTCAACGTGATTTTTCGCCCGATTGGCCATAACAAATAGAGCGCTAAACATAAAAAGGCAAGTGCTAACGGAATTTGATAACGGTTTTTGTACGTTACATTGCGGGCTGTGCGGGAGGATGTTTTATCCAGCTCGCGTATATTCTCCTCTACTTGGGCAGCCACTTGCGCA
>CACZKQ010000008.1 GCA_902781765.1 uncultured Elusimicrobium sp.
TGAACTTACAGCAAATATTGGTCAGCGCACTATGAGGATTAACGCAGGGTTGCCCTGGCACTCGATTGCGCCGAGGTCGACGTGCTTGCCGGCCACGCGGGGATTGCCGAGAAGATCGAAGTCACCCGCTGCATACGAATCGTTGCCCGCGTCGAACGCCGGCGAAGACGCACAAAAAGAATATGGTCCGGACTTCTCCTTTAAAGTGGACGATATTGACCACTTGGGTAACCGCCGTGTTCGCGGAATCGGCGAACTGTTGGAAAACCAAATTCGCATTGGGCTTTCGCAAATGGCCAAAACGGCGCGCGACCGCATGAACCGCGAACTGACGTCGTTTACGCCGCGTGCGTTAGTCAATGCACAACCGGTACAAGCGATTATCCGCAAATTCTTCGGTACTTCGCAACTTTCCCAGTTTATGGATCAGATTAACCCGCTTGGCGAACTGACCCACAAACGCCGTTTATCTGCCTTAGGGCCCGGTGGACTTAATAGAAAACGTGCCGGCTTTGAAGTGCGCGACGTACACTATACACACTACGGCCGCGTCTGCCCGATTGAAACGCCGGAAGGTCCGAACATCGGGTTAATTACTTCTTTAGCCTGCTATTCTAAAGTTAATCAGTATGGTCTTATTGAAACCCCGTACCGCAAGGTGGTAAATGGTAAAGTAACGGATCAAATTGAAAATTTGACCGCGGATGCCGAAGACGACAAACTCGTCGCTCAGGCCAATACGCCAACCACCAAAGACGGTAAATTGGATACCGATTTAGTAGCTTGCCGTGTACGCTCCGATTATCCGCTTGTGAACCCCAAAAACGTAGACTACATGGACGTTTCTCCGCTGCAAGTAATCAGCGTGTCTGCGGCTTTGATTCCGTTCTTGGAACACGACGACGCCAACCGTGCCTTGATGGGTTGTAACATGCAACGCCAGGGTGTACCGCTGTTAATGCCGGAAGCTCCTTATGTGGGTACCGGTATTGAGCACGAAGTCGCTCGCGACTCTGGGACTTCCATGGTCGCTCGCCGCGACGGCCGCGTGCAATTTGCGGATGCTTCCAAAATTATTGTAGAAGCCAAAGATGGTACGTGCGACGTGTACGAGCTCTTAAAATATAAACGCTCTAACTCCGATACATGTATCAACCAACACCCCATTGTCAAAACCGGGGATAATGTAAAAGCCCGCCAGGTAATTGCAGACGGTCCGTCTATGGATAACGGCTACCTCGCTTTAGGGCGCAATATGCTGGTTGGTTTTATGTGCTGGGAAGGGTATAACTACGAAGACGCTATTTTGGTGTCTAGCCGTCTTGTCAAAGACGACGTGTTTACTTCCATCCACTTGCACGAATTTACCATGGACGCGCGCAACACCAAACTCGGTGCCGAAGAAATCACGCGCGATATTCCTAACATTGGTGCGGATGCATTATCGCACTTGGATAACGAAGGTATCGTCTTGCCGGCCACCGTTGTAGAGCCGGGTGATATTTTAGTAGGTAAAGTAACGCCGAAAGGGGAGCAACAACTAACTCCGGAAGAACGCTTATTAAAAGTAATCTTCGGTAAAAAAGCCGATGACGTGGTAGACGCTTCGTTACGTGTTCCGCCAGGAACAAGCGGAAAAGTAGTCGGCACACGTGTATTTGTTCGCAAAGAAAAATTAACGAAAGCCGAAGAAAAAGCCCGTTTGCAAGCGTTAGAAACCGAAAAAGATTCCATGTTGGAACTTTTAAAAGAACAACGCAAACGCGCCTTAGCTTATGCGAAAGCCACCCTTAAGAAAGAGGCGGAACTTAAGAAAGAAGAATCCCGCTTGAATGCGCTTTATAAATTGATGGAGAAGAAAGCCTTGGAACATTACGAGCGCGAAATTGAATTCTCCAAACAAGGCGACGAATTAGCCGTAACGGTCAATAAATCGGTCAAAGTGTATATTGCTTCCAAACGCAAATTACACGTAGGGGACAAAATGTCCGGCCGCCACGGAAACAAAGGTGTTGTGGCGCGTATCTTGCCGGAAGAAGATATGCCGTTCTTGCCGGACGGAACTCCGCTTGATATTGTACTTTCGCCGCTGGGTATTCCTTCTCGTATGAACGTGGGGCAGCTCTTAGAAACCATGCTCGGTTGGGCCGCCCACTATCTGCACTACAACGCCGCTACGCCGGTCTTTGACGGACCGAGCGAAGCCGAAGTGGTAGAACAAGTCCGCAAGGCCAAAGAGAAAATTTTGGACGACAAAGGGCTTAAAGGAAAAGCGCGTGAAGAATATGCCGCTAAATACTTGCCGGATGATTACTGCCGTATCACATTATATGACGGAAGAACCGGGGAACCGTTTGAAGAAAAAGTAACGATCGGTTACATGTACATGATGAAACTAATCCACTTGGTGGAAGACAAAGTCCACTCCCGCTCTACCGGTCCGTACAGCATGATTACGCGCCAGCCGTTAGGCGGTAAAGCCCAATTCGGTGGACAGCGCTTCGGGGAAATGGAAGTGTGGGCCATGGAAGGGTATGGTGCCACGTATACCTTGCAGGAATTTTTGACTGTCAAGTCCGACGATTTTGTCGGCCGGACGAAGATGTACGAATCCATCGTCAAAGGCGAAGCTCCCACTCAACCCGGTGTACCGGAATCTTTCAAAGTACTTGTGAAAGAACTCCAAGCACTTGGGCTTAGTGTTGATTTACTTAAAAAAGTAGATGAGAAAGAAAAACCGGCCGCGGAAGAAACCGCTCCTGCCGCCGAGGAAGGAGCTGCTAAATAAGCCGAGGATTTGAACCATGCAAACGAAAAAAGTTAAACAATTAAACGAATTAAACTTCTTTGACTTTGACGCCATTAAGCTTGGCATTGCCAGCCCGGAACAAATTATGGCTTGGTCTTTCGGCGAAGTGAAAAAACCGGAAACCATCAACTACCGCACCTTAAAACCGGAGCGAGACGGTCTGTTCTGTGAACGCATTTTCGGGCCGACGAAGGACTACGAATGCTCCTGTGGTAAATATCGCTGGGTCAAATTCAAAGGCATTAAGTGCGACCGCTGCGGTGTGGAAATTACCGAATCTAAAGTTCGCCGCGAACGCATGGGCCATATTGAACTAGCCGTTCCGGTGGCGCATGTTTGGTTCCTACGCAAAAATCCGTCTCGTATTGGTATTATTTTGGATATGCGCACGACCGATTTGGAACGCATTGTCTATTACGCCGCTTACGTAGTGATTGAAGATTGTGTTGACAGCGTAACCGGACGTGTAGATTACAAAAAAGGAACGCTTTTGTCCGACGTGCAAGTGCGTGAAGCCCGCAAAAAACACGGCTCGCGCCTTAAAGTGGACATCGGGGCTCCGGCCATTAAAACCTTGTTAGAAGGTATTGATTTTGATAAGGAAATCCCGGCTTTGCACGAACAATTAAAAAACACGCAAAGTGAAGTGGAACGCACCAAACTCGTCCGCCGTATTAAAACGATGGAAGAGTTTAAAGAAAGCGGTAACCGCCCGGAATGGATGATTTTAAGCGTACTGCCCGTTATTCCGCCGGATTTGCGCCCGCTCGTTGCGTTAGACGGTGGCCGCTTTGCCGCGTCTGACTTAAACGACCTTTACCGCCGTATCATCAACCGCAACAACCGCTTGAAACATATTGAGTCCTTGCGTGCGCCGGAAGTGATGATTTACAACGAAAAACGCCTTTTGCAAGAAGCCGTAGACGCCTTAATTGAAAACGGTGCCCGCGGTAAATTCTTCATCGGAGCCGGCGGCAGACCGCTCAAATCGTTGTCTGATAACATCAAAGGTAAACACGGTCGTTTCCGCCAAAACTTACTCGGTAAACGCGTGGACTATTCCGGCCGTTCCGTTATCGTGGTAGGTCCGAACTTGAAACTCCACCAATGCGGTCTACCTAAACTAATGGCGTTAGAGCTTTTCAAACCGTTTATCATTGGCGAACTCATGAAAAAAGAAGGCGTGACGTTAAAATCCGCCAAAAAGATGTTGGAACGTGTCCGCCCGGAAATTTGGGATATTTTGGAAAAAGTAACCAAATCTCACCCGGTGATGTTAAACCGTGCTCCGACCTTGCACCGCTTAGGTATTCAAGCATTTGAACCGGTACTCATTGAAGGTAAAGCTATTCAGCTTCACCCGTTAACCTGTGCCGCTTTCAACGCCGACTTCGACGGTGACCAGATGGCTGTGCACGTACCGCTTTCCTTGGAAGCGCAAATGGAAGCACGCACCTTGATGCTTGCTTCTAACAACATTTTATCGCCGGCTTCCGGTAAACCGATTGCCGCCCCGTCTCACGATATGGTGCTGGGCGTAAGCTTCTTAACAAAAATCAAAGACGGCGATATTGGCGAAGGTTCTATCTTTGGTAGCAAAGAAGATGCTTTAGTAGCCTTGGAATATGGCAAACTTTCTTACCACGCCAAAATCAAAGTGCGCGGGATTAACGCCATCCCCGAACCGGGGCTTTCCGAAAAAGACGAAAAAGATGCTTCCAAATGGAAAGATTTTACTTCCGTAGGGCGCATTATTTTCAACCAAGCCTTGCCCAAAGGGTGGGATTTTATCAATAAAACAGTTGGCAAGAAAGAGTTAGGTGCTTTAGTAGATGAATGTTACAAGAGCAAAAAATACGGCCGCTACGAAGCCGTACAACTCTTGGATAACATTATGAAGATGGGGTACCATTATGCTACCTTGTCTGGGTTGTCTATCTCTATTGCCGATATGACAATTCCGTCTGTCAAACAAAAATATATTGACGACGCGAAAAAACAAGTCAAACAAATTCAAGCGCAAGCCGAAGCCGGTATCATTACCGAAGGCGAACGCTATAACAAAGTTATCGATATTTGGACCCGCGTTACGGATGACGTCGCGAACGAGCTCTTCAAAGAAATGAAAAAATTTGAGGAAGCTCCGTACGATCCGACCAACAAAGAACACAGCGGTCAACGCTTTAACTCCGTCTACTTAATGGCGGACTCCGGTGCCCGCGGTTCGCGCCAACAGGTGCGCCAGCTGGCCGGTATGCGCGGTCTAATGGCTAAACCGCAGAAGAAGCTGACCGGTGGTCAGGGTGAAATTATTGAAAGTCCTATTACCGCTAACTTCCGCGAAGGGTTGTCGGTACTGGAATACTTTATTTCCACGCACGGTGGACGTAAAGGTTTGTCCGATACGGCTTTGAAAACTGCTGACGCCGGGTACTTAACCCGCCGCTTGGTGGACGTTGCTCATAACGTAGTAGTAACCGAAGAAGACTGCGGTACCCATAACGGTATCGTAGTAAAATCTTTGATGAGTGGCGAAGAAATGGTAGAACCCATTGAAGAACGTATCTTGGGCCGCACGAGCTTGGAAGATGTCGTCGTAAAAGTGAAAAAAGCCGACGGCACTGAAGAAGATAAAACGATTATCAAAGAAGGCGATTTAATCACCTTGGAACAAAGCAAACTCGTCAAGAAATACGGTGTGGAATCGGTACGTATCCGCTCCGTATTGACCTGCGAAGCTCCGTTTGGTGTGTGCGCGAAATGTTACGGTTTGTCCTTGGCTACTTCGTCCAAGAGTAACCCGGGTGATTCCGTCGGTATTATTGCCGCGCAGTCCATCGGCGAACCGGGTACGCAGTTAACCTTGCGTACGTTCCACATCGGTGGTACGGCCTCGCGCGTGCTGTCCCGCAGTCAAGCGGTGGCCGAAGTAGACGGTAAAGTAACGTTTAAAGATGTTAAAATCATTACCAATCGTTACGATAACAAAATTTGTATTTCCAGAAACGGCTCTATCTTTGTAACTGCCGGAAATGGTACAATAAAAGAGTATAAGATTCAGTACGGTGCTTCTATCTACACCAGTGATAAAGACACCGTCAAAAAAGGTTCCTTGCTTGCCGAGTGGGACCCGCACTCCATCCCGGTACTGGCCGAAGTTTCCGGTACAGTACGTTTGACCGATGTAGTGGAAGGTATCACGCTGCAAGAAGAACGCAACAAGGTAACCGGCGTTATTGAACGCAAAATTACAGCCAGTCGCATGGGGAAGAAAAACCCGCGCATCAGCATTGAAGGCAAAGGCAAAAAAATCAACTTCCCGCTGCCGATTGATACCATCTTAATGGTAGAAAACGGCGAAGAAGTCGAACCCGGCGACGTTTTGGCTAAGATCGGGCGCGAAGCAGGCGGAACCAAAGATATTACCGGTGGTTTACCGCGTATTGCCGAGCTCTTTGAAGCCAGAAGACCCAAAAACCCGGCGATTATTTCCGAGTTTGAAGGGATTGTCAGCTTAGAGACTTCGCCCAAAGGTTTGATTGAAGTTGTCGTGCGGAACGAAGAGACCAACCAGGTCAAGCAGTACAGCATTCCGCAAGGCAAACACTTAGTTGTATACGAAGGTGACCACGTGGGTGTAGGGGAAGCCCTTACCGACGGTGCCATCGACCCCCACGACGTGCTGCGCGTGAAGGGTGAAAAAGAAGCACAAGAGTTCCTGTTAAACGCTATCCAAGAAGTGTACCGCTTGCAGGGCGTAACCATCAACGACCGACATATTGAGGTGATTGTCCGTCAGATGTTAGGGAACGTAAAAATTCTGGATGCTGGAGACACGCATTTCTTAAAAGGCGAAGTGTTAAGCCGCGCAAGCTGGCTACGCGAAAACGCCAAAATGAAAGCGGCCGGTAAACGCTTGGCTGATGCCGAAACGATTTTGCTCGGTATTAGTAAAGCGTCTTTAGCTTCCGAATCATTTATTTCTGCGGCGTCATTCCAAGAAACAACAAAAGTCTTGACTGATGCTGCCATCACGGGCCAGGTAGATGAACTTGCCGGCTTAAAAGAAAACGTGATTGTAGGCCACTTAATCCCGGCGGGAACAGGTATTTCTGCCCGGAAAATAGCCAAAGAGTTTGAACAAAAACGCAAAGAAAAATAAACAGGAGAGAAGTAATGCCAACAGTAAATCAATTAGTAAAATACGGACGGGCAAAAGAATCCAACCGGACCAAATCCCCGGCGTTGCAGTCCTGCCCCCAACGGCGCGGCGTCTGCACCCGTGTTTACACCACAACCCCTAAAAAACCGAACTCTGCTTTGAGAAAGGTTGCCCGTGTGAAGTTGACTTCCAAAATGGAAGTAACCGCTTACATCCCGGGTGTGGGCCACAACTTACAAGAACACTCTATCGTGCTCGTGCGCGGTGGCCGTGTGAAAGACTTGCCGGGTGTGCGCTATCACATTATCCGCGGCGCGTTAGACGCTTCGGGCGTAGAAAACAGAAAACAAGGCCGCTCTCTTTACGGCGTAAAGAGACCGAAAGCCGGAAAATAATTTTAGGAGTTGAATAGAATATGCCGAGAAAAGGTTTAAGACCCAGAGACAGAAGACCGCAACCCGCGCCGGATTATAAATATAATTCCGTGCTCGTGAGCCGGTTTATTAACAAATTAAATTTTGAAGGCAAAACCACTACCGCCGAACGCATTTTAGATGATGCCATGGCGATTATTGCCGAAAAAACGAAAGAAAATGCGTTAGATGTTTTCACCAAATGCATTGAAAACGTCCGCCCCTTGGTGGAAGTAAAAGCCCGCCGCGTAGGTGGTGCGAACTATCAAGTACCCACCGAAGTCAAGCCGCTTCGCAGCACGTCGCTGGCGATGCGCTGGCTCATTGGCGCTGCCCAAAGCCGCAAAGGCCGCCCGATGGCAGAAAAATTGGCCGAAGAAATTATCTTGGGCTCTAAAAAAGAAGGCACGGCGTTCAAAAAACGCGAAGACGTGCATAAAATGGCCGAAGCCAACCGCGCTTTTGCCCATTTTAAATTTTAAGCGGGAATTAAGATATGGCTGAATTTAAAACCTATCCGTTAGAGAAAATCCGCAACATCGGTATTATCGCGCACATTGATGCCGGTAAGACCACCACTTCCGAACGTATTTTGTATTATACGGGCAAAGTGCATAAAATCGGCGAAACACACGACGGCGCGTCCGTAACCGACTGGATGGAACAGGAACGCGAACGCGGTATTACCATCACCTCGGCCGCTATTTACTGCGTGTGGAAAGACTGCCAGCTCAACATTATTGACACTCCCGGACACGTGGACTTCACGGCCGAAGTGGAACGTTCTTTGCGTGTGCTGGACGGTGCTGTGTGCTGCTTTGACGGTGTGCAGGGGGTAGAACCTCAATCCGAAACCGTCTGGCGCCAAGCCGATAAATACCACGTTCCGCGTATTGCCTACATCAACAAGATGGACCGTATCGGTGCGGACTTTATCCGCTCTGCCAACTCCATTAAGGAAAAACTCGGCGGTAACGCCTGCCCGATTCAGTTGCCGATCGGCGCCGAAGACAAATTTGTCGGCGTGATTGACCTCGTGAAGATGAAAGGTATTATCTGGGACGGCGACCACAACGGAGCCACTTTTAACGAAGTGGAAATTCCGGCCGAATCGGTGGAACTTGCCAATAAGTACCGCACGGAAATGATTGAAAAACTCGCCGACTTTGACGAAGCCATTATGGAACGTTACTTAAACGGCGAAACGAATTTCACGGAAAAGGAAATCAAAACAGCCATCCGCAAAGGGACGTTAACCGGTAAATTCTTCCCGGTAATCTGTGGTTCTTCCTATAAAAACAAAGGGGTACAACCTTTGTTAGACTGCGTAAACGACTATCTACCCTCTCCTGTAGATGTCCCCGCCGTCAAAGGAACCAACCCCAACACGGGTGAAGAAGTTTTCCGCAAGCCTTCTAACAGCGAACCGTTCTGCGGACTTATCTTTAAAGTGCAAACGGACCCGTTCGTCGGTAAACTTAGCTTCTTCCGCATTTACTCCGGCACGATTAAAGCCGGTGATGCGGTTTACTTCCCGGGCAAAAACGCCACGGAACGCTTCGGCCGTATGATGCGTATGATGGCCGATAAACGCGAAGAAGTAAAAGAACTTTCCGCCGGCGAAATTGCCGCCACGGTAGCTATTAAGAACTCCCGCGTCGGTCAAACGATTTGCTCGCCGGATGCTCCGATTGTGCTGGAAAGCATCACCTTCCCGGAACCGGTAATCTCTATTGCTGTAGAACCGAAATCTAAAGCTGACGAAGAAAAAATGTCCAACGCCTTGGCGCGCTTAGCCGAAGAAGACCAAACCTTCCGCGTCCGCACCGACGAAGAAACCGGCCAAACCGTTATTAGCGGTATGGGCGAACTTCACTTGGACATTATTGTTGACCGCATGAAACGCGAATTTAACGTGCAGGCCAACGTCGGTGCTCCGCAAGTAGCCTACCGCGAAACCATCACCAAGACGGTGGAACAAGAAACCAAGTTCGTCCGTCAGTCCGGTGGTCGTGGTCAATACGGGCACGTATTCTTGCGTCTTGAACCGCAGGAAAAAGGCAAAGGGTTTGAATTCGTTAACGAAATTACCCAAGGCCGCATTCCGAAAGAATACATCCCGGCTATTGAAAAAGGTTGCCGCGAAGCGTTGGATTCCGGTGCTATAGCCGGATACCCCTTGGTGGATATTAAAGTAGCCGTATTTGACGGTTCGTTCCACGAGGTAGACTCTTCGGAAATGGCATTTAAAATCGCGGCTTCTATGGCATTGAAAGACGGTGCCAAAAAAGCCAACCCGGTTATCTTGGAACCGATCATGAAAGTAGAAGTGGTCGCTCCGGAAGCTAACTTGGGTGATATTATCGGCGATTTAAGCTCGCGCCGCGGTCAAATCGGCGAAATGGGTGTACGCGGAAACGTCCGCTACGTCCGCGCCGAAGTACCGCTGGCCGAAATGTTCGGTTACGCCACGAACGTACGCTCCTTGTCTCAAGGGCGCGCTTCGTTTACGATGGAACCGAGCCACTACGCCGAAGTACCGGCCAACGTTGCTAAAGCGATTATTGAAAAACGCACGGCAGCCAAATCGGCCGTAGCCGCGTAATACAACTGTTCGTATGTTTTAATAAGCAGGCACAGGGCCGCAACAGAGATGTTGCGGCCCTGTGTCCTGTTCATGCAATACCATTTTCCAAAACCTGTTTATTTTGTGCGCTGCTCTTTACCCAAAAGAATCTTTATTTTTTACTTAAACATTTGGCACATGCGCTTTCCTCGAGAATCACCGGCCGGATAGGTACATATGACCTGATTAGGATAGGTTTCATGGGTCTCATAATAAAAACTAATAGTTGCAATGGTATTATTCCAACAACTATAACCATAAATATCGTTGGGGATATCCGTTGGATTGGGACAAAAATGAATGTTAAAAACCTTGCCCGTACCGCTATTATGATTATCTAAACCAAAGCCATATTTACAATTCCATGCAAACCAAGCGCTACTTGTGTATTTATTACTGCAAAGGTTAGAGACATCAAACTTGAGGTCTAAATCGTTTAAAGATTTGGAATACTCTCCATTTGCCAAATAATATACATTTTGTGCATCACGTACTTTACTGGCAAAATCTAAATAAGTGGTTACGTGCGCGCGATCCACCGCTGCTTGGTATTGCGGAAGTGCTACCGCCGCCAGTATGCCGATAATGAGGACGACGACTAATAATTCAATGAGGGTAAACCCTCTGTGTCCGCTGTTATTACATAAAGATGTCATGCCAAACTTGATTTGGCATCTTCCACGCACGTTGTTTACCAACAGCCACAGCAAGCAGCATCGAAGATCCTGAATCAAGTTCAGGATGACCTGATTTTTTACAACTATCTCCTTCCCTTTCTTCATTTTTTCTCTCCTTGTCTGTTTTCGGGGCCAATAAAAAACGGCTGCTTATTTTGCGCCAGAGCAAGTGCCGCAAAGATAAACAGCCGTAGTTTGCCACCCATAAGGGCGGCAAACATTCGGCACAAGACAAAGGGGTTATAAGGCCCTCTATCTTGCGCCTAATATCGGCTGTTTTTGGACTTGCTCTGAATTGCCATTTGGCAATGCCCCGTATTCTGCATACGGTTCCAAAAACAGATCAAATTGTAGTACGTCTTCTTACTTATTCAGTATAGCAAATTTTTGTATAATAATCTTATAAGTGGGAGGGAATTTATGAATTTAAAAGTAGCAGGGTTATTAGGAGCGGCGTTCCTCTTTGCGGGATGTGCCTCGCAGGAAATCGGCTATCAGCCTATCAACGTGAAGGCCAAAAACTATACGCAGGCGTTGGAATCGGCCTCCAAATCGTGCCAAGTAGATGCCGATTGTACGGCGGTTAATAAAGGTTGCTGCCTGTGCCAAGGTAAAGAAGTTGTCAATCAAGAAGCCGCGCTGGCTCTGCGCTCTTTTTGGAATAAAGATTGTGCCAAAGCTGTTTGTACGTTACAGATGTGCTATACCGACATTGAAACGTGGTGCGAACGCGGTACGTGCAAAAGCAAACCCAAAGTCCGCCCCAACTACGCGGTTAAATAAGGCTGTTCTTATCTCTCATAACTCGCAGAAAAACGGCAACAAAATTGCCGTTTTTCTTGCTATATAGTGCCAACAATTTTCCAAATTCTGTTTATTTTGCGTTACCCTAGGCTTGACGTAGCTAGCGCTACGCCTATGCGCCCAACTAATCACGCAAACTAAAAGCGAATTTGAAAAATCAGGGCAAACTTCTAAAGGGTTATTCTACACTGCACGACTTGGAATTAACGGCTGTTCTTAGAAAATTATTAGATTAGGTCATGCTGAATTTATTTCAGCATCTTCAACGCTTGTTGTTTCCGTTACAAAACGAGGTGCGTGGAAGATTCTGAAGTGCGAGGCGCACTCCCGGCACGTTTCTAATGACCTTTTTATTATTTTCTACAACACAATTTCAATGGGCAAGTTTTTCAAGGCCGCGTTTGCGTCGCGCATTCCCTTTAAATCCGCCACATCCGTTACATGTAGAGATAAAATCATCTCTTTCCCTTGAGCCTGCAACGCTTGGCGCACCGCCGCAAGTGTTTGCCCCGTTGCCAAAATATCATCTATATAAATATAGCGGTCGTATTTGGCAAGCAATTCACTGTCTACTTCCATATTATAGGAGGTATACTCGTTCGTGATGTGGAACGGATAGGGTTTATTGGGAATTTTCCCTTCCTTGCGAATAAGTAACAATGGCAAGCCAAGCTTATACGCTACCGGTGCGGCAAAAATAAATCCGCGTGCTTCTGGCGCAATTACCGCTACTGATTTTAATTCTTCAGCCGATAAACAATTTGTGATTTTTTTGCACAATTCGTCAGTAACGGCGGCAAAATCGGCTGGGTTGTGTAAAATCGGGTTAATGTCAATAAAATTGATACCTGGTTTGGGATAGTCTTTGATGATTTTAAGAATAATTTTTTTAGCTAACATAAAAATCCTTGTGATTAAAATTTAGAAATTGTCCAACGCGTTAACGCGCTGATTGGAAACTTGTTCCAAGTTTTTTACTGCCGCGCGTGCCTGTTCTACCGCTTGGGCTTGGGAAGATTTTTTAGCGGAGTTTACGGACGGTGCTTTTTTATAGTAAGACGCCATCACACTGGCTAAAATAGCAATAATCAGTGCCGTTAATAATAAACCAAGAAACGAAAATCCGTTGTTGTTTTTAATCATTTTGTAATCCCGTTAATTAAACTACCTTAATAATTCTACAATTTCTGTAAACCCTTTTTCCAGGGCCAGGTCATGTGCGGTTTTACTATGTTGCCTACTATTTACAATCCTGGCCTTTTATTATACAATATATCTAAGCGAATTTAAGTGCTAAACTCCTTTTCAAGCGCAAGGGTGAAATCGCTCAAAAAAGGTAGCACAAACGCCGGCTAATTTAGTATAATAAAATGTACGTAAATTAGCAGTATAGGCAAAAATTCCTAACCGGCCCGACGGAGAAAGCGGACCGGAAAGGGGTTTTCTGCCGATAATTTATTTGTAGAAATTTTGTACGAAAATAGTTAAGGAAAAATTAAAAATGGCAGAAAAAACAGCTAAAAAAGCCAATGTAATTGGCCAAGAAAGAATCCGCATTAAATTGCGTTCTTATGACCATCGCATGTTGGATGCCTCTGTTTCCCGCATTGTGGAAACGGCTCAAAAAACGGGCGCCATCGTGGCTGGTCCTGTCTTGTTGCCGGTTCGGATTAAAAAGTACACCGTACTTCGCTCTCCCCATACCGACAAAAAAAGCAGAGAACAATTTGAAATGCGCATTCATAAACGCTTAATTGATCTAAAAAGCCCCACCTCTAAAACCGTGGACGAACTAATGAAATTAGATTTGCCCGCCGGTGTAGATGTGGCCATTAAAAGCAACTAATAGGAAACTGACAGAACTATGACAGAAGAAATCAAAAATGCTGCTGGTGCCCAAGAGGCAACGCCCGTTGCTGAACCGGCCAAAGCAGAAACTGTCAAAGAAGCTCCGGAAACCTTTCGCTTCGTAATTGGCGAAAAAATTGGTATGACGCAGCTCTTTGATGAAAAAGGCAATCTGCATGGTGTCTCCGTTGTAAAAGCGGGGCCGTGCAAGGTTGTGCGTGTCAGAACCCAAGAAAAAGACGGATACAATGCCGTCTGCGTGGGTTTTGGCGAAGTGAAAGAAAGCAAACTCAACAAACCTGAACTTGGATACTTCAAAAAAGCCAACACCGCTCCGGTCAAGCACATGAAAGAATGCCGCGTGGCCGACGTGAACGGTTTTGAAATCGGTCAAGTCATTTCACTCGAAAAAATCTTTAAACCCGGCGATTATGTAGATGTGCAGGGTAAAATCAAAGGACACGGTTTTGCCGGTGGTATGAAACGCCATGGCTTTGCCGGCCAACCGGATTCGCACGGTCAATCGGACCGCAGCCGCGCTCCGGGTTCTTTGGGTTCCCGCCGCTCTTTGGGTAAAGTGCTCTCCGGCCAACGCATGGCGGGTCATTACGGCACCACCACCCATACGGTCGCCAAAATTGAAGTTGTCAAAGTGGATAACGAAAACGGTCTTTTATTCTTAAAAGGTTCCGTTCCGGGTGCCAAAGGCTCCATTGTATCCGTCTTGGAAACTTCCAAATATAAGAAACATTATGTAGCGCCGCAGCAACACAAAGTGTCTGCTTCCAAGGCCGCTAACAAGAAATAAGGACTTTGACCATGGAAACTAAAGTTTTAGATATCAAAGGTAAAGAAAAAGGGACCATCGCCTTGCCGGATTCTTTGTTCGGTGTGAAAGCGAACCCCACTTTCTTGCACGAAGTCGTTACCGCCTTCTTGGCTAACCAAAGACGCGGTACTGCGGATGTTAAGACCCGCAGCGAAGTGTCTGGTACCGGTAAAAAACCGTGGAAACAGAAAGGCACCGGCCGCGCCCGTCAGGGTTCTTTGCGTGCTGTCCAATTCCGCCACGGGGGTATTGCTTTCGGGCCGACTCCGCACTCTTTCCGCCAATACTTGCCGGTGGCTAAACGCCGCGCGGCGTTGGCGATGGCTTTATCGTCCAAACTCGCCGAAGGGAATTTGGTTGTGTTAGATTCTTTGAAACTCAAAGAACCCAAAACCAAAACTTTTGCTGAAATTATGGACGTGTTGTCCGCCGGGCGCAAACCGCTCGTGATGGATAACTTTGCCGACGAAAATGCCGCTTTAGCTTGCCGCAACGTAGCGGGTTTAACCCACATGGCTGCGCAAGATGTAAACGCGTATGTAGTACTTAACAGCACCAAAGTCATCTTGACCAAAGACGCTGTTGAAAAACTCGTCAGCACGTTTGTGAAGGAGGCCAACTAATGACCACCTATACTACCCTTAAGAAACCTCTTTTAACTGAAAAGAGTTTAATCGAACGCGATACCCATAACCGCTACGGTTTTGTGGTCGCCGCGACGGCCTCTAAGGGCGAAATTAAAACCGCTGTGGAAAAAATCTTCAACGTAACCGTTGTAAAGATTAACACGATTTCCGTAACGGGTAAGACCCACCGCATGGGTCGCTTCGAAGGCAAACGCCCCGACTATAAAAAAGCGTTTGTTACTTTGAAAGAAGGCGATAAAATCGAAATGGTGGAAGCCGCTTCGAAGTAGCATAAGGAGAACTACTAACTATGCCTATTAAATCATTTAGACCTTATACACCTTCTCGCAGAACGATTACCGTATCGGATTATTCCGACATTACGAAAACGACTCCGGAGAAGCGTTTAACGAAAGGTCTTCGTAAAACCGGTGGGAGAAACAATACCGGTATGATTATGGTGCGTCACATTGGCGGAGGCCATCGGCGCGCTTACAGACAAATTGATTTCAGACGGGAAAAATACGGCATCCCGGCCAAAGTCGTATCTATTGAATACGATCCAAACCGCAGTGCTCGTATTTGTCTGTTAAATTATGCCGACGGTGAAAAGAGATACATCTTGCATCCGCTCGGTGTACAAGTGGGCGACGTGTTAATGTCCGGCCCGGCCGCTGATATTAAAGTGGGTAACTGCCTTGCTCTTAAAAACATTCCTGAAGGTACTTTTATCCACGCCATTGAGCTTAAAGTCGGTAAAGGTGCGCAACTTGCGCGCAGCGCCGGCAGCCAAGCTCAGCTTATGGCCAAGGAAGCCGACTATGCCCATATCAAAATGCCGTCCGGCGAAATCCGCTTAGTGCCCAGCGCTTGCTGTGCCACGATCGGTCAAGTTGGCAACGTGGATCATTCCAACATTGTCATTGGTAACGCCGGCCGCAACCGCCACCGTGGCGAACGCCCGACGGTACGCGGTAGCGCGATGAACGCGGTAGACCACCCGATGGGCGGCGGCCGCGGTCACGGTAAAGGCGGCAACATTCCGCGCTCTCCGTGGAACCAACAAACCCGCGGTTTGAAGACACGCTCTACTAAAAAAGCGTATAGCTGGATGATTGTCAGCGACAGAAGAAAAAACAAGGTTAAATAAGTATGGGAAGATCAACTAAAAAAGGTCCGTTTGTGGATTTAAACCTGTTGGAAAAAGTTCAAAAAATGAACGAAACCAACGAAAAGAAACCTATTAAAACGTGGGCAAGAGCCTGCACGATTGTACCGGAATTTGTCGGTCATACATTCTTGGTACATAACGGGCGGAAATTTCTTCCCATCTACGTATCCGAACGTATGGTAGGATACAAACTCGGTGAATTCTCGTTCACCCGTCTGTTCAAAGGCCATGGTGGTATGACGAAAGATTCCACCGCCTTGAAATAAGAGTTGAGGATTTGATATGGAAGCTTGTGCAAAAGCTAAATTTCAACGCTTTGGCAGCCGCAAGGTAAACTTGGTGTTAGATCAAATCCGCGGTAAAAATGTGAAAGCGGCAGAAGATGTATTACCGTTTGTCGCCAAACGCACCGCAGACTTAGTCGCCAAGACGATTCATAGCGCTGCTGCAAACTTGGAAGTAAAAGCCGGCAAAAAGCTGGACTTTAGCAAAGTATTCATTAAAGAAGCCTTTGCCAACTTGGGACCCAGCGGTCACCTCAAAAGAGTGCAACCCGGTCCGCAAGGCCGCGCCATGCCTTACAAAAAGAGCATGTGCCATTTAACGGTGATTGTCACCGACGAAAAAAAGGGAGGTCGCTAATTTATGGGACACAAGATTCATCCCCGGTCTATTAGACTTGGATATATTCAGGATTGGCGTTCCCGCTGGTTTGCCCCCAAGAATATGCCGGCACTGATCAAGGAAGACTTTGAAGTCCGCCAGATGATTGAAGACAAATTCAAAATGGCAGCTGTCAGCTACGTCGGTATTGAAAGAGCCGGTGCGTTCTTACGCGTAAACATTCACACGGCCCGTCCGGGTGTAGTGATCGGCAAAAAAGGTGCTGATATTGAAGCGTTACGCAAAGAATTAGAAGCCATGACCGGCAGCAAAACCTTTGTGAACGTGGTAGAAATCAAAAATCCGGAAACGGACGCTCAGCTCGTGGCGCAAAGCATCGCTATGCAACTTGAAAAACGCGCCCACTACGGTGCCGCTATTAAGAAAGCGATTGAAAAGGCGTTGTCCGGCAAAGCGCTCGGTATCAAAATTATGGTATCGGGCCGCTTGGGTGGAGCCGAAATTGCCCGCACCGAATGGAAACGTGAAGGCCGCGTACCGCTGCACACCTTGTGTGCCGATATTGACTACGGTTTTACCGAAGCCAATACGATTAGCGGTAAAATCGGTATTAAAGTGTGGATTTTCAAACGGACTCATTTCGCCAAATCTCCCAAAGAGATTATGAATGAGCTTAAAAAACACCGCGATATGGAAAACGGTTCCACCGAAGGTGCAGTGGAAATTGCCGCTGCGGAAGTGGAGGCCAAATAGGGGAATTTACGTATGTTGATGCCTAAAAGAGTAAAATACCGCAAACCCTTCAGCGCTCCGCGTATTAAAGGCAACGCCAAACGCGGTACCGAAGTGGTCTTTGGTGAATATGGGCTCAAAGCATTAGAACCCAAATGGATCACCGCCCGGCAGATTGAAGCTGCCCGTATTACTTTGTCCCGCTTCATTAAGAAGAAAGGTAAATTGTGGATTCGCATTTTCCCGGACAAAGCCATTACCAAA
This sequence comes from uncultured Elusimicrobium sp., assembly GCA_902781765.1. Classification (GTDB taxonomy): domain Bacteria; phylum Elusimicrobiota; class Elusimicrobia; order Elusimicrobiales; family Elusimicrobiaceae; genus Avelusimicrobium. The sequence goes on from CACZKQ010000008.1 coordinate 17,586, forward strand.
CACCCGGCCGAAACCCGTATGGGTAAAGGAAAAGGCGCGCCCGAATATTGGGCCGCTGTGGTAAAGCCCGGCAGAATTTTGTTTGAATTGGAAGGCGCTACCTTGGAAGATACCAAACGTGCCATGCGCTTAGCTTCCGACAAACTGCCCATCAAAACGAAACTCGTTACCAGAAGGTAGTTTATGAAAACGAACGAAAAAGAAGCTTTAAAAAACAAAACGTTGGCCGAACTTAACGAAGCACTCGGCAAAGCCGAAGAAAAGAAATTTAACCTTCTTTTCAAACACAGCACGACTCCGCTGTCTAACCCGATGGAAATCCGTGCTGTAAGACGCGAAATTGCTCTTTTGCAAACGCTGATTAACCAAAAGAAAGAGCAAAAATAGAGGTTTAAACCATGGAAAACAAAGAAACTCGTGCCAAACGCAAAGTACTGACCGGTGTTGTCGTGTCTGATAAAATGGACAAAACCCGCACCGTTCGTGTAGAACGCTTAGTGCATGATGAACGCTATGGCAAAACGCTCAAAAGAGCGGCTAAATTCCACGCGCATGATGAGGCCAACGAAACCAAAATCGGCGATAAAGTGGAAATTATGAGCACGCGCCCCGTTTCTAAAACGACGAAATGGCGTGTTAGCAAAATTGTAGAAAAAGCGAGAGCTTAAGTTGTAAAAATACGGAGTTATTAAAGTATGATTCAATTAAGAAGCATCGTCAATGTGGCCGACAATTCCGGCGCCCGTAAAGTGCAATGCTTTAAGGTGCGCGGCGGCCATCATCGGGATATCGCAACTCTGGGAGATGTTATTATGTGCTCCGTTCGGGATGCGATCCCTACCTCCGCCATTAAGAAAGGCGACGTGGTCCGCGCCGTAGTCGTACGCGTGGCCCGCGAAAAAAGACGTAAAGACGGTTCCTATATCCGCTTTGATGACAACGCTGTTTGCATCATTAACGATAACGGCGAACCCAAAGGCACCCGTGTATTCGGCCCGATTGCCAGAGAGTTACGCGAAAAGAATTTCTTAAAAATTATTTCGCTCGCTCCTGAGGTGGTATAGTATGATTATCAAGAAAAAAGATACCGTTTTAGTTTTGTCCGGTAAGGATAAAGGCAAGAAGGGTGAAGTGAAGTCGGTTAATCCGTCTAAAAATACCGTTGTGGTAACAGGCGTAAACATGATTTCCAAACACGTGAAACCTTCTCAAAATAAGCAGGGCGGCATTATTAAAATGGAAGCTCCGTTAGATGCTTCCAATGTGGCGGTTGTTTGCAGCAAATGCAAAAAAGCCATGACGCCCAAAATGCAAATTTCGGCTGACGGCACCAAAACGCGCGTCTGCCGCAAATGCAACGAGCCGATTATTTAATCTAGGTACGTGAAAATGACTAAGAAAGAAACGAAAAACGTAACGAAAGCGCCTGAAGGCTATCAGCCCCGTTTGCAAACGCTTTATCGGGAAAAAGTATTGCCGGCGCTATTAAAAGATATGAACGTCAAAAGCCCGATGGCTGTACCGAGACTGACGAAAATCGTCATCAATATCGGTGTAAAAGATGCCCGCGAGGACATCAAAGCCTTAGAAGTGGCCAAGGAAGATTTAACCGCGATTGCCGGGCAAGCTGCCCAAGTGCGCCGCGCCAAAAAATCCATCTCTAACTTTAAGTTAAGAGAAGGGATGCCCATTGGTGTGCGCGTAACGCTGCGCGGTGCCAAGATGTATGAGTTCATGGAACGCTTCATCTGTATCGCCTGCCCCCGCATCCGCGACTTCCAAGGTTTCAATGCCAGCTTTGACGGCAAAGGCAATTTGAACCTGGGGATTAGAGAACATTATATTTTCCCTGAAATTGATGTTGAAAAATCTCCAAAAGCCCATGGTATGAACATTACGTTCGTTACCACTGCTGCTAACGACAAAAGCGGCCGCCTCCTGATGGATTATATGGGGCTGCCCTTCCGCAAAGCGGCTAAATAAAAGGAGCAAATAACTTTATGGCTACGAAAGCATGGGTTGCAAAAATGGCTAAGGACCAAAAGTTTGCCGTACGCTACCACAACCGCTGCCAAATCTGCGGTCGTGCCCGCGGTTACTATCGCGACTTCGGTCTTTGCCGTATCTGCCTGAGAAAAATGGCACACCAGGGGTTAATCCCGGGTCTTAGAAAATCGAGCTGGTAATTTACAGGAGGAAGTGCCTTTGCCGGGCCAACTCCGCAAGGAAAGTGGCTTGAAAAGGTAACTTAGAAATATGGATCCAATTGCAGATTTCTTAACCAGAATAAGAAACGCCAATATGAAGAAAAAAGAAAAAGTGGATATCCCTTTTTCTAAAATCAAAACCGAAATTGCGCGCGTACTCAAAGAAGAAGGGTATATCGCCAATTTCAAAGCCGTACACAACGAAACCAAAGGCGGCGTGGTTAGAGTGTTTTTGAAATACACGCCGGAAAACGAATGCGTCATTCAAGGTCTAAAACGCATTTCCAAGCCGGGTTCCCGCGTGTATAGCGCGTACAACAACATTCCTAAAGTGCGTGGTGCTTTTGGGGTAACGATTTTGTCTACCTCTAAAGGTATTATGACCGACGCACAAGCCAAAGCCGAAAAAATCGGCGGCGAACTGTTGTGTCAAGTTTGGTAAGGGGGGAATATGAGCAGAATCGGTAAAAAAGTAATCAACATTCCCGCTAAAACCAAAGTGGAAATTAAAGGAAATTTAATCACCGCTACGGGTGCATTAGGTACGCTTTCTTACACCGTTCCGGACGGAATTGCTCCTGAACTGAAAGACGGCGTTCTCTCTTTCACAGTTGCCGAAGGCCGCGTGAAAGAACTCAATGCTTTGCACGGAACAACCCGCGCCAACGTGTTCAACATCATTGAAGGCGTTACCAATGGGTTTAGCAAAGTATTAGAAATTAACGGTTTAGGTTATCGCGCTGCGGTAGCCGGCAAAAAACTGAACTTAGAGCTCGGTTTTTCGCACCCGGTTAATTTGGATATTCCCACCGGGCTTACCGTTGAAGTAGACGGCAAAACCGGAGCCGTAACGGTTAAAGGCAGCGATAAATTCAAAGTTGGTGATTTTGCTGCCAAAATCCACCGCATCAGACCGCCGGAGCCTTATAAAGGCAGCGGTATTAAATACCAAGGCGAACATATTGCTCGCAAAGCCGGTAAAACTGCGGCAGGAGGCAAATAAGTATGGCCACTAAACAAGAAAGATACCAATTCCGTAAAGACCGCAGCCGCGGGCACCTCCTAAAGAACGGAGCGCACCGCCCCAGACTGTCCGTTTACAGAAGCTTGAAATACATTTATGCCCAAATTATTGACGACAATACGCACAGCACGTTAGTGTCTGCTACGACGTTGTCCAAAGAATTTGAAGGCAAATTTGAAACGTCCGCCAAGAGCATTGAAGCTGCTAAAGCGTTAGGTGCTGCGATTGCTAAAAAAGCCCTTGAAAAAGGCATTAGCGAAGTGATGTTTGACCGCGGCGGTCGTGTCTATCACGGCAGAATCAAAGCGTTAGCCGATTCGGCCCGGGAAGCAGGATTGAAATTCTAAGGTGTAGGTGAATTTAATGTCCAACGAAGTGAAAAAAGAAGCGAAAGGCAAAAGAGCCGAGTTTCAAAAAGCAAAACCCGCTCTCGAAGGAAAAACGACCGTAATTAACGTCGCCCGCACCACCAAGGTAGTAAAAGGTGGTAAACGCATGGGTTTCCGTGCGTTAGTGGTAGTTGGCAACGGTCAAGGTAAAGTGGGTGTAGCTATTGGCAAGGCTAACCAAGTTCAGGCCGCTATTGCAAAGGCCGAAACGCATGCGCGTAAACACATGATTACGTTCCCGATTGTCGGCGATACTATTCCGCACGAAGTAATCGGTAAATTCGGTGCTGCATCCGTATGGATGAAGCCGGCTGCTCCCGGTACCGGTGTAATTGCCGGTAGCGGTACCCGCTTGTTATTTGAAGCTGCCGGAATCAAAGACGTGCTTGCTAAGAGCTTGGGTAGCACCAATCCGTGCAACTTGGTGTATGCCACGTTAGAAGCTTTTAAACAACTTAAAAGCAAAGAAACCGTGAACATTGTTCGCGGCAAAGCGGCTCCTGCCGCCGAAGCCCCCAAAGCGGAACCGGAAGTAAAAACCGAACCCGCTAAGGCCGAATAGTTTGGAGAGAAAATACTATGGTAACTTTAAATAATCTTTTCCCTAAACATGGCTCTCGTAAAGCCAAAAGACGCTTGGGCCTCGGCCCGGGTTCCGGCTTGGGTAACTACTGTACCAAAGGCATGAAAGGGCAAACTTCCCGCTCAGGTAACACCCGCAAAGAAAGCAAAGAAGGGGGCCAAATGCCTTTAATCCGCCATACGCCTAAAAGCGGTTTTTCCAATAAAGATTTTGCCAAACGTTACGATTATGTAAACGTCGGCTCGTTGGAAAAATTCTTTGCGGCCGGTGCGGAAGTAACACCCGAAAGCTTGAAGAAAGCCGGCATCATTCATGATGCCAGCCGGGTCAAAGTTTTGGCAAGCGGTACGCTTACTAAATCTTTGAAAGTGTCTGCGCACGGTTTTTCTGCTACTGCGAAAGCGGCGATTGAAAAAGCCGGCGGCACTGTAACCGTACTTGGACAAAAGGCCAACTAATGGCAAACAATACAGTTGCAAATATTTTTAATGCGCCCGAGCTTAAAAAGAGACTTCTTTTTGTGCTCGGCGCACTTGCTGTTTTCCGGATAGCGGCAGCTATCCCGATACCGGGTATCAACACGGAAGTATTGAAACAACTTTTTGCGGCCCATCAGAATGGTATTTTGGGTTTTATGAATATCTTTTCGGGTGGCGCGTTAGGACGTTTCTCCATTTTGGCGCTTGGTATTATGCCGTATATTAACGCCTCCATCATCATGGGGTTGGTGCGCGGGGCCCATATTTTCCCGGCACTGGACCGCATGCATAAAGAAGGGGAATCCGGCAGACGAAAAGAAAACCAGATTACCCGTATTTTTGCACTGTTCTTAGCCTTGTTACAAGGTTCCATGATGACATTTGCTATCACCCGTGTAGAGGGTGCTGGCGGTGTTTCCGCAGTAATCAATCCGTCCGCAATCTTTTTTATTACGACGGTGGTTACGTTAGCAGCCGGCACAATGTTTGTAATGTGGCTGGGGGAACAAATTACGGAGAAGGGCGTGGGAAACGGTATCTCGCTCATCATTTTTGCGGGTATCGTAGACCGTTTGCCCAGTGCGATTATGGAAGTCATCAATCGTGTACAAACAGACGAAATGGACTTCTTTATGGCCCTTGTTATTTTTGGGGCAGCAATCGTCATTACAGCGTTAGTAGTGTGGTTGGAAACCGCTCAACGCCAAATTCCGGTACAATATGCTAAACGTCAAGTAGGCAACAAAACCTACGGCGGGCAAACGAGCTATCTGCCGCTTAAGATTGATCAAAGCGGTGTAATTGCGGTTATCTTTGCCTCGTCCGTTATTTCGCTGCCGCTAACGATTGCAAGCTTTAACCAAGATGCCGCATGGGCGCAGAAAATTTTAGCAGCTATGAGTCATAGCAATATTTGGTATATGCTCGTTTTCTCTGCGCTTATCATTTTCTTCTGCTATTTCTACAATTCCATGACGATTAACCCGTCGGATTTAGCAGATAATATGAAGAAATGGGGCGGCTTTATTCCGGGGATTCGTCCCGGTGAACCGACTAAAAATTACATTGAATGGGTGATGAACCGCTTGACGTTCTGCGGAGCAATCTTTGTATGTTTGATTGCAGTCCTGCCGGACTTTTTCCGCGCCTACTTTGATGTTGATTTTTACTTCGGAGGTACGGCGCTCTTAATCGTAGTTGGTGTTGCCCTTGATACGGTCGGGCAAGTACAAGCGCATTTGGTTGCGCGCAACTATGAACCGTTAATGAAGGGGAGTAAACGTATTAAAGGCCGCTGGTTCAACGTCGGCCAGTAATTTTACGATTTTTGGGAGATTGCGTTGTTGTTACGCGGTTCGCTTAACTTTAAGTAAGCTTCACCGCTACACGCCTAGCAATCTCCACAAAAATCTAGAAATTATAAA
>CACZKQ010000009.1 GCA_902781765.1 uncultured Elusimicrobium sp.
AGGTGACCAAGGGAAGAGAATGATTCATGATGAGAGTGACCGTCTCGTTTTACGGCAAGGGGTTGATGCGTTGTATGAACTTATGGATATGGAGTATGCCAAACTGGAGTATGCAGATACAGAAACCGAAACTTTTACTGAGACTATCATACATGATTTAGAACCGGGCGAAGCTGGTTGTATGGATGATACTATTGTGGCGTTACCTGAAATTGTGGAATATCAGGTAAAGTCGTGTGTGAAAAAAGATGGCTGGGAGGATACAGTTGTCATTACACCCGATAACTACGCCTACTATATTGGTGAAATAAAGGAAGCCTTTTAGTAAAACAGTTCTTCTGTGTCCTGCTGTTCGCAGGACACAGAGAATTTTTCTAATTAAAACAGCATATTTTTTCATCTTTCATATCTTGCTACAATAAGGATATGAAAAAATTTCAAGCGTTATTTTTAATTAGTTTTTTGATTGCACTCCCTTTACAAGCCCAAACTTATCACGCCGGCGAAAAAACAGTTGTGTCTTCCACGCATCGTAACTGGGTGGAATTTTCTGTTGCCGGGGCGCGTTCTTTTTCTCGCTTGGAAGATGGCGGCGGATATACACAGCTTTCTCACCAAGACGGACTTTCCGGGCGCGGTTTAATAATGGTATATCCTTGGCTTGCGTTAGGAGTCGAAGGAACTTCATTTGGAAATGAAAAAAGTATTCCGTATGTTTCCCATTTTAAGCAGAGCCGTTATGGCGTTGTGGGGAAATTGACGCTTACGCCGGATACACAACCTAAAGTCTACGTACTAGTTGGTGCCGGGAAAACGAAACGGGAATTTGAATATGAATTTTCATTTACGGAAGAAACTAAAACCAACTACATGATGGCGGCTATCGGTATAGAAATAGCCCTTTGGAAAGAAATTTTTATAGCGGCGGAAGCTTATGGGGTTTATAACGGACATAGGCATATCAGTCGGTTTTTTGAACAGAATCACCGTTTTGAACCCGGGCTTATGGGCCGGTTGGGCATCCGATTCTAAAAATCACTTTTAGCACCTATGAACACCCTGGGGGGTTCCCCGGGGTTTATTTTTTAGCAGCTTTCAGTACGGGGGGCGGAGCCGCTTTTAAATAGGTTTTTTTAAGTGGTTTTTGGATTGTTTTTTTAGGAGCATCTTTGGGCGGAGTTACTCCGTAAAACTTCAAAATTCCCTCGTATAACGCTTGTACAAAGGGGGCGCGGCCTTCTTTCGTCTTAGCCATTTCTTCTTGTTCCGGCAAAATAATAAAAGCATTTTCCACCAAAATACTGGGCATTTGCGAAATGCGCGGAATAAATAACACATCATTGACAATTAGGCCGTTGTCCGCCACCGGGGTCAACCGGTTATAAGCCTGATAAACTGCTTGGGCCAGGTCAAAACTATGCGGATAAGTGTAATAAACACTATAACCGCGCGGCTGTGCAAGCGGATTTAAAGTTTCCGGCAATGCGTTATAGTGCAAGCTAACGAAAATATGGGCATTTTCTTCCAATGCTTTTTGGTAACGGGCTTGCAGACTGATATGGTTATTCCCCTGACGGGTTAAAATGACAGTAGCGCCCAACTTTTCCAACAACGGTTTTAATTCGTTTGCTAGTGCCATGGTGGCTTCATATTCCAACAAACCGCTAGGGCCAACGGCTCCGTCGTACGGCGGGGTTCGCTTGGGGCTATGCCCGGCATCAATAAGAATCCGCGCCCCGGTAAGTGGTTTTTTAGCAGTAGGGGTTAAGACCGGTTTATGCATCAGGTCTACCCATAAGTTGTTTTCTTCAAAATCGTAACCGTGTCCCCAAGGTTTTTGCCCCGGTTTAAAATAAATTTTAAATAATAAAGTGTTGGGGGCCGTTTGCGTCCAACTGACGTTAGATACGACCGGGCTATCATTGTCAAAGCTAAAATTTTCTTCGGGCATTTGCGTATAATAAAGGGCTATTTCCAAACGGTCTTTAAATTCTTGAATGCTAATCGGAACGACGCGGGTTCCCTCAAAAGTAAGCCGGGTTTTTCGGTCCGATACCGTCATGTGAAGGGAATGAAGGAAATTGTCATCCTCTACCAGTTGACTGGCTAATTTAAGGTTGGTTTTCTCTAACCATGCAGATTCTTGTTCGTTAAATAGTAAACGGTATTGGTTGGCTTTTTCTCCGGTTATTTTTATTTGCCCATACGCGCGGTAATACGGATATAAGTTGCCTTGCGCGGTGGGCAATTTTCGCACTTTGGTACCGGGGGCCGTAATCATTACTTGTTTTAAAGGTTCCGTAGGCCACACGGTTAGTTTGGCAGGAGCTGTTATTTTAGCTTTGGAAGAAGGGGTTGTGTATTTCATGCGGTAAGTAATTTTAGTTTCTTTTGGTTTTTGGTGTGGATCAATAATAAATTGTGCGCGATACACTCCGGGTTGGTTGGCGGATTCTTTAAGTGGAATATTTTTCCCATTTTTAAGGCCGGATAAAGTGGCCGTTACGCTAGCTTGTGGGGTACCGCGAGCATATAAATCCAAGGTATCTCCTGGAAGTAACGCAACGGGACGTTGCGGAAAAACCTCTTCCTTATCAAAGGTGGCCGTTGTTTGAAATTCCCGAATATCTGTTCCCGGTACGATTACATGTCTTACAGCTTGGTATATTTTTTCCTGGCTAGTAGCAGTAAGTAAAAATTCAAAAGTACCGTTTTGAACCGGCAGAAAAGCTAAAAAACCACCGTTCTTATAAACCTGTACCGTAGAGCCGTTTATCTCCAACGTAGCGGGAGCGGGCAAGTTGATATTTCCGAAGATAAAAATGTTTTTTGCATTACGCGGCATGGTTTGGTTTTCTTGTGGATACTGTACCGTAATCGGTGCATTTTGGGGAGTAGTTTTTTCTTGACCGGGCAAAAAAGGAGCTACAGGCAAAGCCTCTTGAGCCGCTAAAATAGAGGTACCAAAAAAGAGGAATAATAAGAAAAAAGTTTTTTTCATTCTTATAAAATGATAACATAATTCTATGGTGAGATGCGAAGATGTCCTTAAATTTTTAAATACGTATTTGAACAGTGCGCAAATACCCGATGCCAGCCACAACGGTTTACAAGTATCCGGTGCGGAGGAAATCAAGAAAATTGTGTTCGGAGTATCGGCTTCACTGGAGTTATTTCGTCAGTCCGTTTATGCAGGGGCTAATTTAATTGTTGTGCATCATGGGCTTCTTTGGGGGCAAGAACAGCCCATTACGGGCTTGTTCCGGGAACGGATTGCTTTTTTACTTCAAAATAACATCAATTTAGCGGCGTATCATTTACCGCTTGATAAGCATCCCGTTATTGGCCATAATGCCTGCTTGTTGCGTGCCATTTCCACACAGGGCATGCAACCGTTTGGCACGTATCATGGTGTAGAGATTGGTTATAGCGGGCAAGTGGACCAACCGTTAACACAAATTGTCAGTACGTTAGAAAAATTTTGCCAAACGAAAGCGCAAGTGCTTACCTTTGGACCGGAACAAATTCGTAACGTAGCTATTGTGAGTGGTGGGGCTCACAGTTTACTTCCGCAAGCCATTGAACAGAAGATTGATTTGTATATTACCGGTGTACTGGATGAACCTGTACAAGAATGGTGCCGCGAAGGAAAAATCAACTGTATCGCGCTAGGCCATTATAATTCGGAAAAGCCTGGTATTTGGGCGTTACAAGATTTAGTAGCCAAACATTTTGGAAGCGTAGAAACACAATTTATTGATGTGCCCAATTCCATTTAAAGGAGATAAAAAATGACGGAGAAAGAATTATTGAAAAAAATTGATACCTATAAGCAGGACGTAATTGATTTACAAACACACATGATTGCGTGCCCTGCGGTTTCACCGTCCCAAGGGGGAAAAGGGGAAGGGGCCAAAGCCGCTTATTTGATGAGTGTGCTTAAAAAAATGAAATTTGATGAAATTAAATCCATTAACGTAAAAGATCCGCAAGCCGAAGGCGGTTTCCGCCCCAATATCGTGGCTACTTACTACGGAAAAGACCGCAGCAAAACGTTGTGGGTGATGGCTCACATGGACGTTGTTCCTGCTGGGAATTTAGGCGATTGGAAAACCGATCCGTTTAAGGCGGTCATTAAGGGCGATAAGATTTACGGACGCGGCTCGGAAGATAATCACCAAGGGATTGTCTGTGGTATTTTGGCTATTAAAGCGTTTATGGATTTGGGAGTAAGACCTCCTTGCAATTATTCTTTGCTACTCAATGCAGATGAAGAAATCGGCAGCGAGTTTGGTATTTTAGAAATTTTAAAGAAACATCCAAAAACTTTTGGTAAACAAGACGTTTTCATTGTGCCGGACGGTGGTGTTGCGGATGGAACGATGGTGGAAGTGGCCGAGAAAAATGTCATGTGGTTGGAATTTACCGTCCATGGAAAGACCACCCATGGTTCTACGCCTAAAACCGGGATCAATGCACATCATGCCGGTGCGCGATTGATGCTTGCTTTAGTAGACGGGCTTCATAAAAAATTCAATAAAAAGAATGCGCTTTTTGCCCCAGAATCAGCCAGTACTTTTGCTGCCACTAAACACGAAGCGAATGTTCCCAATATCAACACCATTCCCGGTGTAGATGTGTTCTGTATGGATTGCCGTATTTTACCGTGCTATTCTAATAAAGAAGTATATGCGGAAATCGTACGTATTGTAAAAAAGATTGAAAAACAATGCAAAGTGAAAGTAACAATTAAAGTTCCGCATCAGGAAGCTTCTAAACCAACGGACAAAAAGGAACCTATGGTTAAGTTGATGTTGGAAGCCGTACACCGCGTATATAAAAATTCGCCCAAAGTAGTAGGTGTGGGAGGAGGAACGGTAGCGGCGGCTTTGCGTAATGCCGGTTATCCGGCGGTGGTGTATTCTAAATTGGACGAAACAATGCACCAACCCAACGAATATACCAGCATTAAAAATACCTTGGGCGATAGCAAGATTTTCGCTTTAATTGCTTACCAATTTAAGTAAGAGGTGTGTATGAAAAAAGGATTTAGTATTGTAGAAATCCTGGTTTTAGTAGTTATTTTTGCGGTTTTAGTTGGGTTTACGATCCCAAAATTTAAATCGCTAGTTTACAAAGCCAAGGAAGGCTCTACGAAACATCAACTGGTGCGTGTTCGTAGTGCAATTGCGGCCTATTATGGGGAAAACCAAGGGGTATATCCAACGGATGATTTACACAGTTTGGTTCCGCAATTTATTGAAAAAATTCCACCCGCCCGTGTACCGGGATTGCCGCCGTCGGCGCATGTATCTACCGGTAGTTTTGAACAAGCATTTACGAAAACCGGCGGTTGGGCTTATGTAAATGATCCGGCAGACCCGCGTTTTGGGGACTTTTTTGTCAATACAGACAAAGAAGACAGTTACGGAAAAGCTTGGTATATGCATTAACCATTTCCCCTATCTAACCGGGTAGGGGATTTTTTAATATCTTGATGTATAAGGAAGGAGTATGGGAACTTTAATTTTGGTGTTTGCTGGGCTGTTTGGTGTAGTGTTTGGTAGTTTTTTAAATGTGTGTATTTACCGCATTCCGCGTAACAAATCCATTGTGTGGCCGCCGTCCGGTTGTCCAAAATGTAACGCGCCGATTAAGTGGTATGATAATATCCCGTTGCTTAGTTTCATGTTGTTGCTTGGTAAATGCCGCAAGTGTAAAAATCCAATTTCATGGCAATATCCGGTTGTAGAATTTATTACGGGTTTGCTTACCGTACTTTGTGTATGGCGCTTTGGTCTTACTCCCTGGACGTTTGTAGTGATTGCGGCGGTATATGCGCTGATTATTTTATCGGTGATTGATTTAGAACTGATGATTATCCCGGACCGTTTTTCGTTGGGACTTATTGTGTTGGGATTAGCAACCGCGTGGCTGAACCCTAATTTTTCCGGTTTATGGTGGCAAAAAGAATTGGCTTCGTTGCTGGGAGCCGGAGTGGGGCTATTTGGTGTATTAGCGATTGCACTTATTGGAACTTGGATTTTTAAAAAAGATGCCATGGGGGGCGGTGATGTAAAATTGATGGGAGGCGTCGGCGCACTAATTGGTTGGCAAGGCGTACTTACCACGATTATAATGGCCTCTTTCTTTGGCCTTGTGTACGCTTTATTTTTAATGATTTTTAAGGGCAAAAAAGGCGGAGATGCAATTCCGTTCGGGCCGTTTTTAAGCTTAGGGGCACTGATCAACTTATTTTATTTAATTACACCCGGTATGTTAGTGATTGAGTTTTAATAAAAAAGGCCGCTAAAAGCGGTCTTTTTTACGATTACTTTTTTAGTGAGTAGAATTATTCCACAAAAGTTTCCAAAAAATCGGCTACCTTTTCAAATGCACGTGCGCGGTGGCTGATTTTATTTTTTTGTGCGGCGGACAATTCAGCCATGGTTTTTTTGCACGCTTGTACAATGAAAACGGGATCATAACCAAATCCGTTTTCGCCGCTATATCCAAAACCAATATGCCCGCTGACACTTCCTTCAAATAGATACGTATTTCCTTGAGGAGTAGCCAAACAGGCAACCGTGCGGAAACTGGCTGTGCGTTGGGGGAGTAGCGTGCCTTCCAGTTCATAAAGCAGCTTGCGGTTATTATCGTCGGAATCGGCATGTTCTCCGGCATACCGGGCCGTATGCACTCCCGGAGCTCCGTTAAGTGCATCTACTTCTAAGCCGGTATCATCAGCTAGGGCCGGAAGTCCAAAAGCTTTTGCAGCAGCCAATGCTTTTAGGGCGGCATTTTCTTCCAAAGTGGCCCCCGTTTCTTCCGGCAGCTTAAATTTTTCCAGCGCAGCTAGTGTAATATACTCAATAACCCCGGAGGTACACTTCCGGGGTAAGATTGCTAACAGTTCTTTTAGTTTATGCGGGTTGTGCGTTGCAAGTACAATTTTCATAATTATTTTTTAGATTGTTTAGCTACTTCATCCAAAATACTTAATGAGAGTAAATAGGAATGATACATATCTTCTTCGCTAAGCCACTCCGTATAGTTGTGCGGATTGTTTTGACCGGTGAAGATCGTATAAGCGCCGACAAGCCCTTTGGTTACAAACATAGCAGCCGTAGTTCCGGCGCGTGCAGTTTGAATATTGATTTTTACGCCGGCATTTCTAAATGCATTTTCTGTAATTTCTAACGCATTGGGATGTGCGCATTCGGCCACATTTTTGTAATTGTCAATCATTTTGCGTTCAATATTTACTTGATATTTTTCCGCAATTTCGGCAGCTTTCTGATCTGCATATTGTTCCCAGTCATTCATTACTTTTGTGTCAAAACCACGGTGGCGGATATCCAACTCAGCCATAGACACTTTGCCGCCGGGAGCAGACATGTGGTGGAGTTCTGCGTATCCGGCACGTCCCTGGCTGAAATTGGGCATCAATTCTTCCGGGCAAATAGCGGCTCCCAATTCGCAAGCGGGAGTCCAAGCGTTTCTGTAACCGTTGGTGGCGGCGTAAGATTGGTGGCCGGGTACGCCGGTTACTGTAAAAATTTCTTGGCGCGCATTGAAATTTTCCACAATTACGCGTCCATCTGAACCGCCGTCAAAATCAAACGCGATTTCCGGGCGGTAAGGTGTTTCTTCCACAAATTCGGCGGCGCGTCCAACGTCCTCATTAGGAGCTAATACAATTTGGATAGTTCCGTGCGGGCGAGTGGGGTTTTCGGCCAGGGTTTGCATAAAAGTCATGAGTACGGAAAGACCGGCCCCGTCGTCGGCTCCCAAAATTGTATTTCCGTCGGAAGTAACGACTATTTTCCCAATTTGTGTCGGCAAATAAGCTCCATTGGGTTGGGCAGGATCAATGATTTGATTGTTTTCTAAAACGATTGGTTTTCCGTCATATTTTTTAATCACACGTGCTTGTACATCATTGGCTTCAATTCCGGGAGTAACGTCGTAGTGAGCACTATAGCCTAACACCGGTACGGGATAGTTTAAGTTGGACGGAATTTCCACAAATAGATAGTGATGCGGAGTTAGCGTAACATTCAGTCCCATGGCTTTAATTTCCGTATACAATTTTTGCGCGGTTTCAATTTGGTCGGGCGTAATTTGTTCTGTTTCACTGCTTTGGCGATTATAAGAAACATATTTTAAGAAACGTTCCAATAATGCTGGGCGGTACTTAGCGGAAAAGGCGCGAAGCACTTTGACAGGATCTTTAGAGGGTAAACCGGCATGAAGTTGGCGGTTAATATTACGGACTAATTTTTCATTTAAAGGCAATTGTTCCGGGGCGACAGCGGCTGCCTGGGCAGAAGTAAAACAAATCATGCTGACAAATGCGGCAAGAAGTTTGAAACATTTTTTGTGCATAAAATCTCCTATATGAAATTTAGATACTACTATTTTAATAATCCGTCCCCGGTTTATGCAAGGGCCAAAAGACCTAAGTTTTGGGGTAGGCCTAGCCTAGATGTTATATAGTATAAAAAGTCCCCAAGCAAAAACCTGAGGACTTTTAAGGATCGGTATTTAACGGTAATTTATTTCTCTTGTAAATTCCACAAGGTAACTAACCGCACCAGTGTGCGGAAAGATGCTTCCATTACATCTACGTCCGCATATTCGAGTTCACTGTGCAAATTAAATTGTCCGGAAAAAATATCCGGAGTAGGCAATCCTTCTGCAGAAAGTTGTGCGCCGTCCGTCCCGCCGCGTGCCGCGTTGATGGTGGGAGTGATTTCTTCTTGCTGCATAGCAAGTTCGGCCATTTTTACGACGTTAGCCGGCAAAAACGATTTCATATTTTTGTATTGATCGGTAAATTTCAAATCAAATCCAGTTCCTTTATTATGGATAGATTTAACCGTATTAAATGCCTGTTTTACGTCGGCAACAAGTTCGTTCATTTCTACGTCGCTAAATGCGCGGATAATGCCTTTTATCTCGGTTCGGTCCGCTTGTGTGGTGATGGACTCAACCAAAATAAATCCTTTGCGCCCGGACGTTGTCTCCGGCCGTTTGTAGCGGGGTAACAACGTGTGAAAATCCGACGCCATCAGCACATTATCGGCAAACGGCGAATTTTGCGCCGCCCCCGGATGTACTGCGCGGTTTCCTTTAAAGACGGCCGTAAATGCTTTGGCGTTAAAGGTTTCGTCGGTCAGTTCGCCCAAGTTGCCGCCATCAAGCGTGTAGGCGTAATCGGCTCCGAACGCAGGAATATCAAAATGAGAAATTCCAGTTCCTATTTCTTCATCCGGTGTAAACGCAATTTTGATTGTACCGTGTTTGACAGCGGGATTATCGTACAAAAATTGCACGAACGTCATAATGACGGCTACCCCGGTTTTATCGTCTGCACCTAACAGTGTACCGCCCGAAGCGGTAATAATGTCGTGCCCGCGCGCGCGAAGTAACTGCGGGGCATTGGCTGCGTTAAGCACCAATTTTTTTTCGGCGTTAATCACAATGTCGCCGCCGTTGTATTTAGTGTGTACTTGCGGTTTAACATCTTTGCCGGAAACTTCTGCGGCTGTATCCATGTGGGCAAGCAGCCCAATAACCGGGGAATTTTTGCCGGAATTGGACGGAATTTCTGCCGTTACAATGCCGCTTTTGCTGATTTTTACGTTTTGCGCACCGTTCTTTTTCAGCTCTTTGGAAAGCGCTTTTGCGAATTTTAATTGCCCCGGCGTACTGGGAACGGACGCTGACACTTCGCTGGACTGTGTGTCAAACGTTACGTAGTTGGTAAAGCGATCCGTTAATTGTTTTTTAACGGCGGCTTTGTCGTAGTGTGTAAGCGTTTTCCAATCTTGCGCAACCGTTGTTAAAGGCAGTAACGCCGCTATCAGGGCTAGTAAACATTTTTTCATTAGGCAAGGTCCTCCAAGGAAGCCGTAATCTGCGCGACGGCAGCTTGCGCGGCAACCAGCTCATCTTTTGTTTTTTGCACCTGTTCGGCAGGAGCGTGCTTGAGGAAATTTTCCTGACTTAAACGTGCCTGACGCGAAACGATGTTGGCGTTGGCCGCCGCGAGGTCTTTTTCCAAGCGTTTGCGTTCTTTTTCAAAGTCAATTAGACCCGTTAGCGGAACGTAAATAGCGCGGTTTTCAAACATCGCGGTAGCGGTTTGTTTGGGCTTGTCCGCATTGACGGCTATGGTCAACTCTTCCACTTTGGCCATCAGTTTGATATACGAAGCATATTCGCGCACCACCGCCAATTCTTCTTCGGTTTTGGCGGTAACAACGGCGGAAATTTTTAAACCGGGTGGTACGTTAAATTGCGAGCGGATGGTGCGGATTTCGCGCGTAATGCCTTGCACAATATCCATTTTGTTTACCGCTTGTGCATTTAACAGGGCCGCGTCAAATTGAGGATAGGGTTGATTAAGCAAAAATTCTTCTGTTTCGCCTACATACGGCCGTAAGGACGCGGCAATTTCTTCTGTCACAAACGGAATCAGCGGGTGAAGTGCCTTTAATGTGCCGTACAAAATGTTGACACACAACGCCATGACGTGTTCTTTTTCTTCCGTCTGGAAACGCTGTTTGGCAAGTTCCACGTACCAATCGCAAAAATCGCCCCACAAAAAGTGATAAAGCGCGTTGGCGGTCTGCGCCAAGTTGTATTTTTCAATGCCTTCGCGTGCTGTTTTAATGGCGGTGGCGTAGCGGTCCAAAATCCATTGGTCGGCCAGTTCCGTTACTTTTGTGGGCATGGGGAGCGGGCCGTTAATCCCTTCCATATTCATTAAGATAAAGCGCGACGCGTTGTAGAGCTTGTTGCAGAAATTGCGTGCGCCGGTGATGCTTTCTTCGGCATACGGAATATCTTTGCCGGGTACGGCTTGCATCAGCAGTGAAAAGCGCACCGCGTCCGTGCCGTATTTGGCGGTCATGTCCAAGGGGTCAATGACGTTGCCTTTAGATTTACTCATTTTCTGTCCGCTTTTATCGCGCACGATACCGTTCAAATACACATCTTTGAAGGGTAATTTGCCGGTAAAATCAAGCCCGGTCATTACCATACGCGCCACCCACAGGTACAAAATTTCATACCCGGTCACCAAAGTAGAAGTGGGATAAAAGTGCTTTAAGGCTTCGGTTTGTTCCGGCCATCCGAAAACGGAAATCGGCCACAAGGAAGATGAAAACCACGTGTCTAATACATCGGGGTCTTGCACTAAATCGTGCCCGCCACAATGCGAGCATTTTTCCGGCTTATTAAAAGAAACGAGCGGTTGTGCGCCGTCCTCAAAGGACACTTTGGTAAGTTGTTCGTGCCCCTGTTGGTCGGTTGCGAACGTGAGGCCTTTTGCGCTACAATGGCGGCAGTACCACACCGGGATACGGTGCCCCCACCAAATTTGGCGCGAAATACACCAATCTTGCAAATTTTTCAGCCAATTTACAAACGGTGTTTTCCAACTTTCCGGGTGAAATTGCAGTTCGCCTGTTTCGGCGGCTTTAATGGCCGGCGCGGCGAGTTCGTCCATTTTTACAAACCATTGTTCGCTCATAAACGGTTCAATGGGTTGGTGGCAGCGGTAACAAGTGGAAACATTATTCGTGTATTTCTCTTCTTTGACAAGAAGCCCGGCTGCGTCTAAATCTTTTACAGTTTCTTTACGGCAAAGTTCGCGGTCCATACCCACGTATTTGTCCGGGCAGTTTACCATTTTACCTTTATCGTTAATGACGGTCATCACCGGCAAGTTGTGGCGTTTACCGACTTCGTAGTCTGTCGCGTCGTGCGCGGGGGTAATTTTTAAAGCACCTGTTCCAAATTCCATTTCCACCGCTTCGTCGGCAATTATCGGAATAGCGCGGTTAGCGAGCGGAATAATCACTTTTTTACCGATTGCGTTTTTGTAGCGTTCGTCTTTGGGATTAACGGCAATGGCGGCGTCGGCGAAAATCGTTTCCGGGCGGGTAGTGGCAATGACAATGCCTTCACTTCCGTCCTCGCCTTTGTAGCGTAGATGCCACAATTTTCCGGCGTGTTGTTCGTGTTCCACTTCAATATCGGACAAGGCGGTAGAACAACGCACGCACCAGTTAATAAGGCGTTTGCCGCGGTAGATATATTTTTTCTCCCACCATTGACGGAAACATTCGTAAACGGCTTGGGCGCGTTTTTCGTCCATCGTAAAGCGGATATCGCTTAAATCTAACGCCCAGCCCATTTTGCGGAATTGATTAAAAATAGCGTTGCCGCATTCGTTATACCATGCCCAAACGGTTTTGACAAATTCTTCGCGGCCTAGGTCATGGCGCGATTTATGCTCTTCTTTGGCAAGTTTTTTTTCAATGACGTTTTGCGTAGCAATCCCGCCGTGGTCGGTGCCCGGGACCCAAAAAGCATCTTCGCCAAACATCCGGTGTGCGCGGATGAGTACGTCTTGGAGCGTATCATTTAACGCATGTCCCATGTGCAAAGCACCCGTGATGTTGGGTGGGGGAATGACAATAACAAAAGGTTTTTTTGTTTTATCGTTTTTGGCGGCAAATAGTTTGGAGTTTTGCCATTTTTCGGCAAGTTTTTGTTCTACTTCTTGCGGTTCGTACGCTTTGGGTAACATTTTTTATTTCCTTCGGTTTTTAAAATTACGTGATGTGACTTCACGCGAAACCTAGTTATATTTTATCAATTTGTTGTACGCGCGCGCTAATATATGTCAAAATATAAGTATGAAGATAGGAATTATTTGTGCATTAGAAAAAGAACAGGCGCAGCTCTTAGCGCGTTTGCCCAGCCCGCAGGAAATCACTTCCGGACCCTTTACGTTTTTTGTCGGACAGTTGGGAGAGAATCAACTTATTTTGACAAAAAGCGGGATTGCTAAGGTTAATGCTGCGGCTTGCGCGGTGGAACTAATTAACCGCTTTTCACCCGACGTGGTAATTAACTCGGGCGTGGCGGGGGGATTGGACTCGCAATTAAATTCACTAGATGTAGTAGTGGGCAGCCAGTATGTGCACCATGACGTGTTTTGCGGCCCCGAAAATGATTGGGGCCAAGTGCAGGGATTGCCTAGCGTATTTTTGGCGGACGAAGCGTTAGTGGCCGGCGTGGAAAAATTGAAAAATGCCGGAAAATTTTCCCGGCCGGTACATACCGGGCTTATCTGTACTGGGGAGCAGTTTATTACCGAATTGTCCAAATTGCAAGCCATTAAGAAAAGTTTTCCGGCGGCATTGGCGTGCGATATGGAATCGGCCGCATTTGCGCAAGTGTGCTACTTGTATAAAGTGCCGTTTTTAAGTTTCCGCGTGATTAGTGACGTGGTCGGCAAAGAAACAAATAATGCCCAACAATACGAAAATTTTTGGGAAACAATAGCCAATACCGCGTTTGAAAATACATGGACGTTTTTGTCCAATTTGGGCAAGGAAAAGACATGGATAAAGTAGCGACGTTTGAAGTGGACCATACGCAACTTAAACCGGGTGTGTATGTTTCGCGCCAAGACCGGGTGGGGAACGAGATTGTTACCACGTTTGACGTGCGGGTTACGGCACCCTATCAAGAGGCACCGCTTTCGCCGGAAGTATTGCATACGCTGGAGCATTTGGGCGCAGTGTATTTGCGCGGAAAATCACCGCTGGCCGGCCAAATTTTGTACTGGGGGCCCATGGGTTGCCAGACGGGGTTTGATTTATTAGTTAGCGGAGAGGTTTCGGTTCAAAAAATCGTGGAAGTTTTGCATCAAACATTTTTGTTTGTTGCCGATTTTGAGGGCGAAATTCCCGGCGCGCAGTTTGCCTGGCAGTGTGGCAATTATAAATTGCACGATTTGCAAGAAGCCAAACAAGCGGCACAACAATTTGCCGACGTGCTGTTGAATTGGCGCGAACAAGACAGTATGTATCCGCGGCGGACTAATTAAATTTTGCGGTTTTGCGTTTACGAAAGCCGTTTTATAATAAAGATATGGACGAAAAACAAGCAAGCGGCCCGGTCATAGAGCCGGAAATTATTGACGAGAACGGCATTACTATTTCGCCGGAGCCGGACCACGCTCGCCCGCAAGGCGACACATCCGGCGTGTTGGGGGGAATGTTGGTGCTGGCGGTGGGATTCGTGATGACGGTATTGGTGGCGGCATTTACACTTTTGGTGCTTTGTCCGCTGATGTTATTGGGGCGACTGTTTGGTTGGGAAATGCGAAGATTTAAACGATAAAAAAGCACCCATAAGGGTGCTTTTTAAATTCATACGGAGAGGGAGAGATTCGGTCACAAGTCGGCTTGGTGACTCTCGCCGCTCGCGCCCCCGCCTCGCCATACTCGCCTTTCGCGCGGTGCGGCTTGCGCTCAAACTCGCATAAGGCTCCGGCTTTCAAATCTCTATGCCACACCAAGCAGTTGGTGTGGCTTCCATTTTCCCAAAAATTAAGCCCCCATAAAGGGGGCATAAATTTTCGGAGAGGGAGAGATTCGAACTCTCGATACGGTTTCCCGTATGCAGTCTTTCCAGGACTGTGCCTTAAACCGCTCGGCCACCTCTCCAAAGAAACTTTTGTTTATACTTAATTATAGCAAATTGCTTCTTATTTAAAAAGTATTCTTTGTATTTTTTGAAATTTCCTCTATACTTTAAATAGGAAATAGACCTAGCTAAGGAGTATTTTATGATTTCTAACGAACCAATAGATCCTATTAAGGTAGCACGTGCGGAAAAAATTATTGTCTCTCTTCAGCAAGACCTACGGGAACGTATCTTGCGTGGAGCGGGCCCTTTTTTGGCGGCTATTTATGATGATAAGGGAAATTTAATTTCCAAGGCGGCTAATTCTGTTGTGGATGAAGTGTGCAGTAATAACCACGCGGAAATAAATGCAATTCGCCGAGCGGAAGCTAAAATGGCTTCTTTTGATTTAGCCCCTTTTCATTTAAGTTTATATGTAACGGCAGAACCTTGCATCATGTGTTTAGGGGGAATTTTATGGTCCGGCATTAAAGAAGTGTATTATGGGGTTTCTTCCAAACGGGTGGAAGAAATAACGGGTTTTGATGAAGGTTTTAAACCCAATTGGTTAGAGGAATTTAAGAAACGCGGAATTACCGTTTATGGGGAAATTGAAGTGGCCGCCGGAGAAGATGTCCTCAAAGAATATGTGAAATTGGGTAAAAAAATATACAAACCGTCCCGGTAAGATAATTATAAAAATAGTCTTTATTAAGAATTTCTATTTTTAATGTGCAGAAAATTGCTATACTGAAAAAGTAGTAAAAAATTATCTGTTTTTGGAACTATACGCAGAGTATAGTGGTGTTATCTGTCAAGATAATCCAACGCTAATCCAAAAACAGCCGATTAAAGCACAGAATAAAGGGCCTTATAACCCCTTTGTTTTGTGCTGAATGTTTGCCTCCATCAAAGATGGTGGCAAACTACGGCTGTTTGTCGTGTGAGACCTTAGCGTTGGCTTGCAGATAAATAGCCGTTTTTGCGTGTAGTTCCTTTGCTAGAACTGAAGGGAGAAGAACTATATGCAAAGAAACAACAGAGGGTTTACCCTCTTGGAATTACTAATAGTCGTCCTCATTATTAGCATACTTGCCGGTGTGGCATTACCGCAATATAAACATGCCGTGAATCGGGCAAGAATGATACAAGTCATTACGGCGGCAAAAGCGTTAGCCGCCGCCGAACGCCGGTATTATATAGAAAATAATGTGTATACTTCTAATTTAGAGGAGTTGGATATTCAGTATCCGTTAAGTGATGACAAAAAAGAGGCCTTGCTAGGCAAAATTTCCTGTTATATGGCGAGTATTAATTCTGCAGAGGATGCTCGGGTTAAATGTGACGTTTTGTCACCTCGGATTATTTGGCAAGAATATGTTGGAAAATCGGCATTTAGTTGTATCTCTTATCAGACGGATAATTACGCCGGTGATGCGATTTGCAAACAACTAACGGAAGTTACGTGGTGGTATAACGGTTGCGGTTCGCCGGCTTGTCATGTATATCTCAAAGGCCATTAAGCCCTGTTCGTTGTTACACAGGTAGTAATGTTGTTACGCCCGGCAGCAAAAATAGCCCGGTATCTTGTGTTACATAAACAGCAGTAGCAGTAGCAGTCCTAAAAATACGCAGCACAGTAAAAATTTAGAAAGGCCTAAATGTTTTTTCAGCCAATTATTAAATGTGGCGGATTCTTTGCCGCATAACGTCAAAATAAACACCAGCACCAAAGGCGCGATAAACATTAAGTTATAAATAATCAAATACGCGGCGGCTTTAAAGAAGTACTGATTCGCTTCCTTCAAAATGACGCGAATGGTCGGCAAATATACTTGCCCGGTGCAAACCGCTTCTACCCCGGACACCACAAACCCCACTACAAACGCCGCCATTAAAAGCCGCCAAAGTGAATCTTGTTTATCTTTTAAAAACGTACGCATGATTTTGTGGATGAATGTTTTTTGATTTTTGGAAAGTTGCAAAAGCATTTTTTCCGATTTTTTTGTTTTTTGGTAAATGATAAAATCGTATACGCAGAGCACAAAAAACAAGGCACATAGCGCAATAATACCCCATTGAACAATCAAAGCCACATAGCGAAAACCTTCCAATGCATATAATACGTGAAATACACCCAGGCCCATAAGTACGTAGGCCAAAAATACGGCTGCGCAATAAGCAGTTCCGACGACGATAATTTCTTTCTTGCTGTACTTATATGCGGCTAAGAACGAAACAAAAAATACAATTACCGCAAAAGCGCAGGGGTTAATGCCGTCAATAAGCCCGGCGCCGATAATGGTCCATAGGGTAATTTGGTTAAAGAAATTTTCGTGTTCGGCTCGGCTTATTGCTTCTTTGGGGGGAGCAACGCGTAACATTTCGTGGTTGGCCCGCGCTTTTTGCAAGGCATCTTGTAGTTCGGTGCTGATTTGGGAAGGATATCCTTGTAGGACGCTATCTCCTACCACCAGTAACGGAATCCCTTCGCTTTTTGTTTTGTAGGCTTGCGCAACTTGATGAAATAAAATACTGGCGGAAGGATCGGTTACATCAAAAGAGTAGAGAGGAATATCCGGATTTGCCTTTTTGAAATGTTCTATAAATCCATCTGCTTTTAAATGTTGACAATGGGGACACCAGGGGGCGGTAAAAAGCATGGCTTGCGTTTCTTGTGCTTGGGCAGATATCCCCCAACATAACATGACCGCACAACAAACTAAAAAAGTACGTAAAAATTTCATAAAGCTCCTTATTAACAAAGAAAAAGTACCAGTGGACACTGATACACCTATATATTGTACTAAATTAGTAGAAGACTATTAAAGTAATGCAAAAATTCAAAATTTGCTCCAGCACTTTATAAAGCGTTCTTAAAAAAGTACAATATACCTGATGGGTAAGTTTGTACGAATCTTTTCAAAAGTTTTTTTAATAGCAGTGTTCATATTGGGAACACTGCCTGTTTTTGCTCATAAAAGACCGGTTGTTCTAGTTCGTTCCACTTCCAAAAAATTATTGCGTCGCGTTTCAGCTAATTTAAATCAAAGGCCTTCGCCTCTTCTTGGCCCCCAAGTGGAGCGTTTATTGATGAAGGCAATTGTTCATCCGCCTTTAGTAGTATCGGTCCCGCCCGTTGTAGAAGTAAAGTCTTTACAAATGTCTTTGAGGGGAAACGGAGTTTTTGCGCAAGATGTTGGGCGAGGGGCCTTACGCCGCTGGATTGCTTTCCCTGGGAAGGCCACGATAGACGCCGTTATTTTTGATATGGACGGTACTTTATTAGATTCATTACCGGCTTGGCAACATTCTGCTTCCAATTTTTTACGTTCACAAGGGATTGAGCCTCCAGCCGGGATTGATGATGAAATGTCCAAACTTTCTTTATTAGAAGGAGCTCAGATTATCAAAGAACGATATGGATTTGAGCAATCGGCAGAAGAAATTTTAGCAGCTACGTTAGCCCCTATTTGGGAACATTATCGTGTGGATATTGAAGCTAAACCGGGGGCCCTGGCGTTACTAAAGAGTTTGCATGCACAAGGGATCAAAATCAGTGTGGCAACGGCCAGTCATAAAGAACTGGCGAGGGAAGCTTTTGACCGCTTGGGAATGAGCCCCTATATAGATTTTATTGTAACGTGTGATGAAGTGGGCCTTGGCAAACAGAGCCCGGCTGTATATGATGCGGCTTTACACCAAATGGGAACAAAAAAAGAACGGACCTTGGTGGTAGAAGATGCGCTTTATGCGTTGCAAACTGCTAAACAAGCCGGATATCTTACGGCCGGAGTGGAAGAGCCTTTTCACTCGTTGGAACATAATTATCATGTTTCGTTAACCGGGGATTATTTCATTCGTTCTTTCCTAGACGGTTGGGTATTACTTCGCTAAAGGCTTTCCTAGTATCTTTTTTATTTTTCACGAATCCTTATAAAACTCCCCGAGCTTAACTCGGGGAGTTTTACTGCTTTTTGCTAGATAATCAACTAACTATTTTTTAAAGCCTTTCCAAATAAGGGCCGCTAAAGCTGCACCTACCAAGGGGGCTACAATAAATAACCATACCTGGTTCCACGCCAGTCCGCCCATCACCAAGGCCGGGCCGAAGCTGCGCGCCGGGTTGACAGAAGTCCCTGTGAGCGGAATCCCCATAATGTGAACAAAAGCCAATGTTAAGCCGATTACAAGCCCGGCTAGCGTACTGGTTTTGGTGCCGTCCGTAACACCCAAAATAGTAAGTACAAATACGGCCGTTAAAATGACTTCTACTACAAACGCACCGCAAGCGGGTAATCCAACGGCTGACGCTATGCCGTAACCATTTGTGCCTAAACCGGTTACTTCCACTCCGCCTAAGTTAGACATAGTAATCAAAATAGCCAGTAAAAATGCCGCCAAAATAGCACCTAATGTTTGTGCCAGTACGTAACCGCAAAAATCTTTTCCGGTCATTTTACCGTTTAATAATACACCCAACGAAACGGCGGGGTTAATGTGGCAACCTGAAATATTTCCAATTGCATAAGCCATCGCTACAATGGATAAACCAAATGCAAAGGCAATCCCTAACGTGCCTAGGGTATCCCCGGCAATAGCGGCGGAACCGCAACCAAAAAACGTCAGGACAAAAGTGCCCAGTAATTCTGCTGAATATTTTTTCATGCGCTCTCCTTAAGTTCCAGTATACTGAAAAATATACGACAGCTTTATTATACAATTTTGCATCAGGAAGGCAAGTATTTGAATTATGCGTTCCAAAATAATACAGTATAAAAAGAAGAATAAAAAGGAAGAGGCGTTGTATGGAAATTATTGCCCTTGGAATTATTGTATTTTTTATAGGATTTTTTTGTAGAAGAAGTGACCATAATTTTTTTAAAACCGCTATTAAAGTAGAGGGGAAGATTACTGCGTACAGGCCCAAAGATATTTATAACACAGAACGAAGAGAGTACGAAAGAGTGTATTATCCAATTATTTCTTTCCAGTTTGACGGGGAAGAACGCGAAATAACGGATAATAATTATAGCTATTATAAACCGCCTTTAGGGTTTCGGCGTCAGCTGGGCATTAACCCCCAAGATAGTAACGACGTGCGCGTCTATTCCGGGGAATCGGAATTGTTGGACTGGTTTTTTATGTTTCTTGGAATAGCTTGTCTATTTTGTGGCGGTGCGGTTACTTTGATAGGATTATTAATCCTTGTTTTTTAGCGAAACATACTTGGTTTGCTGGCGTGTTCAAAAAATTGTTGCACTCGTTTATCACAAAGTATGTCCTTGGTGGAAATTTCCTTTTTTAAATGAACCCCGGCCAATGTGCGGCAACGGCTTAAGGCCACGTATGTTTGTCCGGTTGCGAAAGCTCCGCGGCCGATATCTAAATAAATATGGTCAAACGTAAGCCCCTGTGATTTGTGAATCGTAATAGCCCAGGCTAATTTGATGGGATATTGCTTAAAAAAACCTTGCACACGCGGTTCTAGTTTTTGCGTGAGTAAATTGGGTTCATATTTTACGTCTTCCCAGATTACTTTTTCTACTTCGTATACGCACCCATTTAATTCTACTTTGATAAAATCAGGTCCTAAATCATAGACGGTTCCAATATCCCCGTTGACCCAGTTTTCATCATTCATTAGCATCATAATTCGGGAACCTTTTTTAAGACGTAATGTAGGTTCAGCCGGCGTATTTTTTTGATGAAATCCTTCGGAAAATTCAGCCGGGTAAATAAATTCTTCTCCGGGAAGTTGCGATAAATAATGCAAATTTCGTGCCGTTGCTTCCCGGTTAGTGGGGGCCAGAATAATGCAATTTTCAAACTGTTCAGGTTGTTGAGCCGTTTTGCGTGTGTTGAGCAAACTGTCTAGTTGCGGTTGCGAGGCATGGCCTTCGCGGATTAAATTGAGTAAATGGGCAAAATCAGGGTCTGCCTTTTGACGAAAAATACGGTTGAGTTCAAATACTTCTAAAGGCAGGTGCTTTAGTACATGCGCTTCAAAAAAATAAGGGCTGGGATATTGCATGCGAAATAAATCAAAAAGCCCGTTTCCCGCTTGTTCTTCTACGGGCGGAAGTTGGAATAAATCTCCAAATAAAATCAGTTGCTTGCCGCCAAAAGGTTCGTCGCTACGAGTAGATAGACGTAAAATATAATCTATCGCATCTAATAAATCGGCCCGCAGCATGGAAGCTTCGTCAATAATCAGCGTATCAAAAGCTTCTACGGTTCGTCGTGGTAGTCGTCTTAAATTACTTAAATCCAATAAATTGCCCGGTTTTAAGTGAAAAAACGAATGTACCGTTTGCCCATGTACGTTAATGGCGGCCAGCCCGGTAGTGGCAAGCACCACTACATTTTGCGCGGTGTGCGTGGCAAAGTATTTTAGAAGCGTTGTTTTTCCCGTACCGGCGCGCCCGGTAATAAAAATAAGTGGCCGGACCAGCGGTTTTGCTTCCAGAAGTGCCAGTGCATCTTTAAATTCATCTGTCAAAATAGGAGAATGTATGTCGGCCATAAGGATATTATACTATTTGTTCTATTTAGTCTATTTTTTACCACGAGCAGAAGAAACACTTTTGATACACTAAGCGCATGGAACCTTCTGTACAAATAGCACTGCTGCTTAGTTTTTTAGCCGGTTCGGCCACCATGGTAGGGGGCTTGTTGGCATTTGTGATTAAGAAGAAAAATCTGGAAGTCTTAGCCTTAGGATTAGGATTTTCTGCCGGGGTCATGCTTTACGTTTCATTTACGGAACTTTTACCCCAATCTTCGGTGAGTTTGCAAAAAATGTATGGTGCGTCGGCGGGGAGTTGGGTAAGTAGCGGAATATTTTTTGTAGGGATTTTAGTAGCTTGGCTAATTGATATTTGTTTGCCCTCGCATCACGTGGAAACACACACATTAGATCCGCAAGCTTCATTAAAACGATTGGGTTTATTTACAGCTTTTGCCTTAGCAATTCACAATTTCCCGGAAGGCTTGGCTACTTTTATGGCAACGTTGCAAACACCCTCTTTGGGAATTTCGGTAGCGGTAGCGGTGGCAATTCACAATATTCCGGAAGGGGTGGCTGTTGCACTACCGGTTTATCATGCTACAAATAATCGGTGGAAAGCGTTTAGTTATAGTGCCTTGTCAGGACTAGCTGAACCGGCGGGAGCATTACTTGGCTTTTGGCTATTGCAACAATTTTTGCATGAAGCTATTTTTGGAATTATGTTTGCTTTTGTAGGTGGTATTATGGTGTATATCTCGTTAGATGAACTTTTACCTACGGCCCACGAATATGGTGAAGGGCACCGCGTGATTGTAGGTGTTATCTGCGGTATGGCAGTAATGGCAATATCGCTACTTATTTTTTAGTGTGTTTTATGCGCAAATCCGATCAATTTGCTGGAGTTCTTCGGTTGAAAAAGCAGCCGATTTTATCACAGAAATATTTTCGGTAATCTGTGCCGGTTTGGATGCACCAATCAGCACGCTTGTAATGGCTTTATCTTTGAGTACCCACGCAAGTGCCATTTGCGCTAATGTTTGTCCGCGCTGATGCGCCAACTCGTTGAGTGCACGGATTTGTGCAAGCCGTTTTTCGGTTAAGGCACTGGGTTTTAGAAAACGTCCGTCTTTAGCGATACGGCTATCTGCGGGAATCCCTTGTAAGTATTTGTCCGTAAGTAGTCCTTGCGCCAAGGGACTAAAGATAATGAGGCCTATACCGTTTTTTTCAGCCCACGGCTTTAAACCATCTTCTTCAATAT
>CACZKQ010000010.1 GCA_902781765.1 uncultured Elusimicrobium sp.
GAACTTAACTTATCTAATAGTTTAGAAAGTTCCTCTCCTTGCAGATTGATTTCCTCTAATGCTTTGGTTGTAAAGGGAGAATATTTCTCTTTGCCGGCCTGTGCAAGCATGGCTTCAGCATAACCGGTTATGATGGATAGCGGTGTTTTAAATTTATGAGAAATTAACGATAAGGCTTTTGCGTTTACTTCTCCGGCAACATTTTTATTTTCCATAATTCCCCCTAAAAAGTTACATTTACGCGCGCTTGCCAAATATCTCGCCGATTATGATTGTGGGCATCAAGTATGTGGTTATAAGCAAAGTCTAAATTGACTCGTTGCGTAACCGGAAAGGAGTTCCCAACCAAGATAGAATGGTCGGAATTGGAGGTATAGTAATCCGTAAAGTTATATCCCACATAGAAAGCAGAATTGCTATCAGCCCATAAGCGTGCCATGCGGACACCTAATGTATAGCGAGCTAATTGGTGAATAATCTCCAAAGATTCTACATTGGCAAGTTCTTGCTGGTCCATCACGCTGCGGATCCCAGCCACCTTGCTGATACCATCGGGATATTGAAAAGCTGTACCCATAAGACGAAAATTAAATGCACGAAACATAGCCTGCTCAAACCCTAGGGTATACGCGGCTTGGGAGTAGTATTGATTGGAAGCGGTGTTATCTTCTAAGAATAACGTGCCTTTTTGCCTGGCAAAGCTGGCATTCAAAAACGCACGGGTGTAAATGTCATCCACCGTATCATCCCGCAGGGTCAAGATAAGGTCCGTTTTGATACCAAAAGCAGAGGCATCTTGATAGCCTTCTATATCACTTTTGTTTTTAAAGTAATAAAACGGCCGTACATGGAATTTGAATAAATTAAAATCCAATAAGATAGGAACGGCGACGGAATAAACAGGTTTTTTAAAAGAACGGTGTTCATTGGCTAACGTGGCCTCTAATCCGGCTTGCAGATTTAGGTTTAAGGCGGCCATGGCGCGAACTTGGGCTTTATCAAAAGCAGACGAACCCGTATAAGCAGTTTCTACGTTTATAGTACGTGCTTGTAATGTAGCTACTGTAAATAGTAATGCACAAAAAATACTAATTTTTTTCATATACCTTTATTAAACAAAATTTTAATTGTTTTTGTCATGAGTCAGTTTTTACTACAAGATATTTGATAAAATAAAAAAGATGCGGAAAATTTTAATTTTTACTGTATGTATTTGTATGGCCATTGTGTCGCAAGCTGCTCAGCTGACGCGCGGCCCTTATTTGGAAGATCCCACCCAGACAACATTAGTACTTCGGTGGCAGACGGATGTTCCTTCTCCGGGTTGGCTGGAGTACGGCCCGGCCCCTCATTGTAATCAAATTATGACGATTACTCCGCAGGCATATAATCATAAAGCCATTCTTTATGGTTTAGTTCCAAATCAAGATTTTTGCTATCGGTTATACATACATAATCAAGCGCAAGACGGCGTACAAGAGCCGGTGGAAGGTACGTTTCGGACGCTGTTTTCGCCGGAACGGAAGATTGTCAATTTTTTAGTTGTCGGTGCCACTGGGGAGCCATTGGCTGTAGATGAGGAGGGAAATCCTTTGCCGGATGAAGCCGCCCAAGCCCGGGAAAACCTTGCTACACTCATGCAAACTGAAAAAAGTGATTTTTTGATTCATACGGGAAATTTAACCCATAGTGGACTTAATGACGAGGCAAACCAGGAATTTTTTGCTCCTTTTGAACAGGTATTACGTCATAATCCGCTATTTGTTGCCTTAGGCCCTAATGAATACGGCCCTGCAAGAGCGGACCGGGCCAGCAAATCTTTTTTGGCCACAAATTATACCCGTTACCATACAATGACATGGAGTAATGCCACCCCTAAATATTATTCATTTGATACAGCCAATGCACGGTTTATATTTTTAGATGCCAATATTGCACAAGGAGCTGTTTGGGGCCCCGAAATCAATGAAAATTCTGCACAAACCAAATGGTTAAAAACTACGTTGAGCGGAGCAAGTGAAAAATGGAAAATTGTTGTAGTTAACGCACCGGCTTATTCTTCGGGAGTAAATGGCCCCAATCAAGAAGTGTTTGCAAATTGGGTGAAAATTTTTGAGGATTATGGAGTTCGTTTGGTTTTGCAAGGAGGAGATGCAAATTACGAGAGGACATTTCCTATGTTTCGCGGGGAAAATAAGCCACGCGGTGTAACCTATCTTACCTTAGGGACAGCGGCCGCTAAACCTACCAAAAGAGAACATCCGGATCCTTCTACCGCACGTTTCGTTTCCACACGGCATTATGCTTCGGTGCGAATTGTAGACCGTAAGCTTTCTGTTAAAGTCTACAGTGACCGCGGAAAACAATTAGATTCTTTTGATTTGTACTTGTAAATAAAAACGGGCCCGGTAAAATACCGGGCCCGTTTCTATTAAACTCTTTACAACACAATTAAACGAATAGACATAATAATTAAAATAATTCCGGCGGCCAATTCTACTTTCTTGCTGGCAATTGTTTTTGAGTTTTGATTTCCTAAATGGAAACCCAGTAAAGTTAACCCGAACGAAAGAATAAATAAAAACACTAGTTGCGGGAAACAAGAAGTATCCATAGTTTCCACCGCATAGCCAACCAAAAAGGCATTAAGCCCCATAAGAAAAGATATCTTGAGCAATTTTTTGGTATTATCCACATCTACGGTGTTAAAACTGGGGGATTTTTCAATAGATTCCAGCATAAACTTAATTCCCAGTAAAAGTAAAAAAGCAAAAGCTACCCAGTTGTGTGCTAAATACACCCAATCCCGGAAGAAAATAATGCTGATTAAATAACCCAACCCAAAGAGCAACGAATTGAAAGTAGCAAAAGAGAGGGCTACCTTAATAGAGAAGACACTTTTTTGTTCCGGATTCATCTTCATGGCAGACATATTGGCACATACCATATTGTCCACGCAGATACAAATAAAAATAATAATTACCGATATAATGTCCATAGTAGACCTCACTAATAAGATGCCCTCATTCTAGCAAATGCCTAGCCCTTCTAGCAACAATTTTACACCAATTAAAATAAGCAAGAGGCCCCCTATTATTTCAGCTGCAGTACCCAACTTATGGCCCATCCACGTGCCTATTTTAAAGCCTGCCCAACTAGTTATAAATACACAGCCGACCATCACTTCAACCGTTAACCAAAACGGGGCTTGGGCAAAAAACATTCCCATGCCAACCATCCAAGCATCTATACTGGTAGCGATTGCTAGTAGTAAGCACATTTTAAAAGAGCGTAAAGTTTGGGCACTGATGGGTTTATGTTGTTCTTTGGCTTCCTTTAACATGTGTAAACCTATAAAACATAAAATGCCAAATGCAATCCAAGGGTGTATTGCGCGAATCCAGGCCCCAATCCCGGTTCCCAATAACCAACCGCCGCTAAACATGACAAAATGAGCCAGTGCAAACAGCATGCTCATTTGTAGAATTGTGAATATTTTTGGAGTTGGTTTAATGGTCCCTGCCGCCAGCGAAACTGCAAAGTTATCCATAGATAATCCAATTCCAACTAAAAAAATGGATAGTATATTCATCTCAATTTATGATAACATTTTTGTATCTTCATTACAGGAATAACAAAATGGAATCACTCAAAGAGCTTTATAAAATTGGAATGGGGCCTTCCAGTAGCCATACTATGGGGCCACGTAAGGCGGCAGAAGCTTTCAATCTTGCTTATCCGGATGCGGTATCCTTTCGGTGTGTGTTGTACGGTTCTTTGGCGGCGACCGGAAAAGGACACTTGACCGATTTTACGGTAAAAGAAGCCTTGTATCCTAAGCCGGTTGAGATAGAATTTGATAACGTTACGCTTATGCACAAACATCCTAATGCGTTGCGTCTACAGGCGTTGGATCAGGCGGGACATGTTATCGGCGAGCAAGTAGTGTATAGCGTGGGGGGCGGTGCGATTCGTACGGATGAAAATTTTGGCCAAAAAATAAATCATATTTATCCGCATAATTCCATGGAAGAAATTTTAGAATATACTTCTGAAAAAAGGATGCTTTTATGGGAATATGTGGAAGAATTTGAAGGCCCGGGAATTTGGGAGTATTTAAAGACCGTTTGGGCAACTATGCAAGCTACCATTCAGCGCGGTTTGGAGCGCAAAGGTGTATTGCCCGGTTCGTTAAATTTAGACCGCAAGGCCCGGCGATATTTGCACAAAGCGGAAAATTCGCCGAGGTATGTGCGCCGGATGAATAATTTGTTTGCTTACGCGCTTGCTTGCGCCGAAGAAAATGCCGCCGGAGGCAAAGTGGTTACAGCTCCCACTTGCGGTTCTTGCGGAGTCGTTCCGGCTGTATGCCGTTTAATTAAAGAAATTTACGAATATGAAGATGTTACGATTATTCATGCACTTGCTACTGCCAGTTTATTTGGAAATATGGCCAAAGCCAATGCGTCTATTTCCGGGGCGGAAGTAGGGTGCCAAGGAGAAGTAGGTGTGGCGTGTGCCATGGCGGCAGCTGCAGTGTGTCAGTTGGAAGGAGGGGATAACCGCCGGATTGCGTATGCCGCTGAAATGGGGCTAGAACACCATCTGGGACTTACGTGTGATCCGGTGGATGGGCTGGTGCAAATTCCTTGTATTGAGCGTAATGCGCTAGCAGCTTCACGTGCGTTAGATTGTGCGACGTATGCTTTGATGTCTGACGGGGATAACCGCGTTTCTTATGATGATGTGTTAGCCACTATGATGCAAACCGGGTTGGATATGAATAAAGATTACCGCGAAACTTCCCGCGGGGGACTTGCCCGGTTTTTCAAGGAAAGATTATTGCGTTTAAAAGAACGAAAATGATAAAAGTGGGGAGCAGCGAGTAGTGCGTTGTTTGCAAAGGATCGGTGGAATTTGATAGAATATAATACCGATTTATGGTGGATGTAGCTCAGCTGGTTAGAGCGCCGGTCTGTGGAACCGGAGGTCGCGGGTTCAAATCTCGTCATCCACCCCATATTATATGCTTAGAACTTTTTTGGGAATTTCCCTTAAATTCTAGGCATTTTTTATTTCCAGCCGCAAAAATATTGAAAGGCTCCCTGTAAATTACCTCTATTTCGTGGTTTCCCAATAGAAAATTAGAACCAATCTTGCATAATATGGTGCGTTTTTCGCTAGGCGGCATACTTTTATAAATAGCACCTATATTACACACCAACTCCAATACATCTATGCTTTTATGACGGACTTCCTGTGGGTTTATTGTTCTGTTTTGTATTTGTTGTTCTAATTCGGCTATTTTAATTTTGTGATTTTGCTCTGTTTTGTTCACAAATTCCGGCGAAAAACCTTTTGAAAATCCCTCTTGATATAGCCGTTCTAAGTCATTACGGGTTTTGGCCAGAGCAGTTTTTAATTTCCCCAGTTCCTTATTTTCTGCCCTTTCTATGTGTTTTAATTTATGCTCTACCGCCTTTTGTAACCACGCGGCTACATCCCCGGAAATAGT
This sequence comes from uncultured Elusimicrobium sp., assembly GCA_902781765.1. Taxonomy (GTDB): domain Bacteria; phylum Elusimicrobiota; class Elusimicrobia; order Elusimicrobiales; family Elusimicrobiaceae; genus Avelusimicrobium. The sequence continues at coordinate 5,516 of CACZKQ010000010.1, forward strand.
GATGTTTTGCAAAATCTGATTAAAAAGCATATCTAGCTCATAATCACGGATATATTCCCCCCTTGAATGATTCCCTTTAGCCCCGGAACATCTGTAATACATATATTTGCCTTTGGCAGGATTGCCCACAATAGAACAACCACATTTTTGACAATGTAGAAGATTAGAAAAAGGATAATTTTTCTTTGTTAAATGGGGCCTATGAAAGCGGGAGAGGGCCTGATTGGCCCTCTCGTATAAGTCTTTGGTAATAATGGGTTTTTGTCTCCCTTGGTATATTTTGTCGCCCCATTTGAACGGCCCATAATATATCGTATTTTTGAGGATTTTATGAATAGTGGCTTTAACAACCTTTTTGCCTTGTTTATTACGGAAACCGTCACTGTACAACTGGCTGGTTATCATTTCCAACGAATAGGCCCCGGAAGCAGACATTTCAAAGATTTTTTTAATAAATGGAGCACGCACAGGGTCTATATCTATTCGTTTTGTTAGTTTATTGTTTAAATAACCAACAGGCGCACACGCAGGGAAAATGCCCTGCTCGGCTTTTTCCTGCATTCCCATAGCTGTTTTACGCGAAATATCATTGGATAATTTTTTAGCAACCGCCACTTGAACGTCTATCATAAACTCATCGTCGGGGCTGGACCAACGGCTATAAACTTTATTATCCCGCGAAAAATGGATAATCTTATCATAATCTTTAACCAACTCAGCGATTTTGATTTTATCCATATCATTACGAGTCATACGGTCCAATACATCAAAAATCACGTGTTGAACTTCCGAATGCTTCTTCACAAACGATAACATTGCAGAAAAATTAGCACGTTCTTCCCTACCCCAAGCGGATTCTGCCCCTTTCCATATTTTGACAACCTCTAATCCTTGTTTAGCGGCATACTCTAGGGCCATTTTTTCTTGCGCATCTAGTGAATAACCGTGTTCTTCTTGGCCTTTACTAGATACACGTAAATAAATTACTGCTTTTTTACTAGTTACATTGTGTTTCATTTGCTTTTTATTCTTATTCATTGCGAATACCTCTCAATTAATTTATGGCAACCCCTTGTTGTTTGTTCCATTTGTTTAAAAACAGGACAAAATCAACCATTCTGTCTATCATAGCAAGGCATTCTTCCCGCGTTACTTTGTAACCCAGTAGCGTGCTTAGAAATTCTTGGCTTTCTGCCAAGAACTCTTTTGAGTACGCTTCTTTTGCCCCTGAAGCTAAAATAGGGAATTTGGTGTCTACCATATCCCCATTTTAGTGATTAAAAACCTGCCTGTTTAGAAACAGAATGTCGTCAACTTTTAGTCTCTTGTTTTTAAGGCAAACATCTTTTTAATTCGTGGCAGGGCCCTCCTATACCTAATTCTCATATTCTCAAATTTATCGTTATACAAATCGTGAATTTTATCAAATATTTCCGAATGAGAATATCCGGCTTTTTTTAATTCTAATTGTTTAACGGTTCGCGCATCCAGAACATACTTATTCCTATCCACTCGCTTGGGTAGATTGTTTTTAATAAAGGATTCCATTTCTTTATAATGTTTCCTAACATACTCAATAATTTGGTTTTTAGAAACATAATTATAGATATTGATAGATATAGGTACATACGGACTATTCATCACATCGGAAAAATTAGAATTTACATAGGGTCGCCAACTAATTTCTTCATCCTGCACAGGGACAACAAACCCATATAGCACCAAAAGCTCACGATTAGTATATCCTCCGGCTCCCATTTTCAAATAATATATTTCTTGAATACGCATTCGTTTTTCAAAATACCAAAATTCAAGCAAAGGCTCTTGGTATTCAGGGTCAACGACCTCATCATCCGTTCTAAGGTTATAACTTTCTTGATATTTCTCACAAAATCGCTTAAAAGGAAGCCCTTTCTTTGGTATTTTAAGATAGGCACGTGATTCTTCAAAATATCGCTCAAAATCTTGATTATATTGAAGGCCTTGTATGGTATAAAAAGTATCTTCTGTAGCAACGCAATAATTAGAGTCCTTTCTATATTCTTTTAGTTCTTCATTTGTATAACATATTCTTGCAGGCTCCCATAACCAAGCATTGTTTTTAACTCGTTTCATCACTACAAAACCAATTTTCATAATGGCCTCCCGTTTATTAGAATTTCTAAACTCATTCTAACAAAGTAAGAGGCCGCTTTTAAGAGCGGCCCCTATAACTCATTGTCCTAATGTTAAAACATATCCTATTGCATTTAATATAGTTTTAAATATTCCCTTTTTTTTAGGTTTCTGAGTTTGATTATCGGTCATTTCTGTTGATTGGGTTGTTTCTGCGGCTTTTGGTGCACCGGCCGTAGAGGAATCATTATTCGTTGTGACCTTTTCAGTCGCAGTTTTTGTGGAAGTTTGTGTATTATCATCTTTTGCTTTTACTGGTAATTGTTGATAACGCTCGTCCCATTCTTCCCAAGCTGTTTTCTTCCTCTGGGAATTGAGTTCTTCTATAGATACATCTTTAAGATACTTCATATGGTCGTCATCCTGTTCTAATTGTTTTTCCAAATACTCGTTCATTTCCTCTTGTGTACGACAAGTTTCGTGTCCGGCCGATTCCGATATACAATAATAAACCGTTTTCCCTATCGTCCGAGTAGTAGCACCCGTTATATGCCAATTTCCTTGCTCATCCTTTGAGGCACTATACCCCCACGCAAACGACACAGTACTGCACAATAAAAGCCCTACTAATAAACTAAGTTGTTTCATTTTGTTTCCTCCGTATTTTGTGTGATTAAATTGCTATTTTCATCCTCTTTTTTGACGGCTACCACCCGAATTTCGGGTTTTTCCGGCTTATTTTTCCTCGTAGGAGTGCGAAAACCTCGCAAATTTTCGGGCAATTTCGGGGCTAATTTGCGAATTTCTGCCTCAACCGTAGCCGAATCCACCCGAACCCCGGTTTTTCGCCTTAAAACGGCGATTATCGCTTTTAACACCTCGTCGCTAAGCATAGCGCGGGCTATATTTTCAGGGTTCAAAGCTAATTTTTCATCTAAAAGTTGCTCTTTTAAGTGTTTAGAAAGAGCCTCGCGGCATAAAGGGAGCAATAATTCCCGGTGTGAGGCTTGACGGTGACTAAGTTCTAAAACATCAAATTCCCAAACAAGAGTAGCGGTGACAGGCTGGGCTTTAATATCTACATAAAACAACTGCCAGTAAGCCCCATTTGTAAGAATGCCCCAAGGAACATTTAACGTGGCACAATATTCAATTACCTGCCGCAAATGTTTGGAAAATTCCTTTTTAGGCGTTCCTATGCGCTTACATTCAAAGACATAAAAGACTTTTTTATCATCTTTAATAACCGCGTCACAGGAACGACCGTTGTTATTTCCGTATTGACCGAAAACGTGTTCTAAGTCATAGCCGAAAATATCACACAACATATCCATAGCCACTTTTTCGGTCGGAGGCTCTTTGGCGTTTAATTCTTGTAAACGCAAGAGCTGATTTTGATACTTCTTTAAGTTTTCTTTAATACGGGTATCTACCCGGACTCCTAGGTTCATTATATAACTCCTGACTTTGTAGTGTTAAAATTGGGAATATGAGAAACGCACTAGGATATAAAAATAGCGGCTGCCACCTTTGAGCCAATGAGACTAACCCAAATATAACAGCCGCGGTCTCCCCGCCCCATTGGGACAGGGAAACTCTCGGTACACGCGAGCCGTCGCCTTTGTGTACCTAAATTCGGCTGTTTTTGGAGTCTCATTGTGCCTTTGGTATCCCAAAAGCGCTCTATATTCTGCATATAGTTCCAAAAACAGTTTAATTGGAGCTAAAAATTATCCTTCTTCAGATAAATTCAGCCAAAAAATTCCTTTTTTTTAATTACTCCCCGGATAATACGCCAAATATTATCCTTAATGCTATGATTTAATACAAATAATATACCATTTTACGCCGAAAAGTGTGAAAATTGTCATATAGTGTTGAATATACAAAGGCTAACATCCGTATAAGGATTGAGGGTAAAAGAGGAAAAGTTGCATTCCACAAAAATGCTCAAAAAATGCCCCTTAAAATGCCCGATAAACGGTAATAATTTCAACTATATGAAGGCTTTTTTAACAAAATTTATCATAACAGAGATATAGACGATATTAAATAAAAAATAGGTATATGTTCAATAGATTTTTCCCCATAAAATGGCGTATATAATTAAAATTCCAACACCATCACACAAAATGTAACTCTTTAAATTGTATGATGTAGATATGGGCGAAATTTCGAATGATAAGAGGACTTTATGTTTACTGAGATACAATTAAATGATTTTAGAATTTTAAAAAACCAAAGTTTAAAATTGGGTAAGTACATAACAATGCTCGCAGGATGGAATGCAACAGGGAAATCAACAGTTCTGGCCTTATTAGCAAATTCAACTCAAAGGACAGATAAAAAAACTTATACCGGGAAGCCTTTCCGTGCGGAATTTAGCGAAATATTGAAAGGAAGCAAAAATTTTGATAAAAGTGAAGCCAATCGTTTGCAAATCACTTGGGAAAATGGTACTCAACAAATTATTAAAACGTTTAGAACAAGTTGGCAAAATGAAAATGGTAAAAACCGTTTTAGAGTCATTCCAAAAGAACTAGATGAGGATGACAAACGTAAAAATGAAGCCAAATTTGATATACCCGTAATATATTTGGGGTTGTCCCGCTTATTCCCAATTGGAGAAAGTGATGATGAATCGCTCAAAGGAAGTGCTCTAAATTTCCAAGAGGAAGAAGATAAAAATTGGTTCATAAAAACTTACCAACAAACTTTATCTTTACAAAATGAAACTATTACAGGAATTACCGGAATTAATGTCTCTATCATTAAGAAAAATACATCCGGCATTAATACGCAATCATACGATTGGAGAACAAATTCATCTGGACAAGATAATTTAAGCCAGATACTATTTGCCCTATTGTCATTTAAAAAACTTAAACAAAGTAACAAAGATTATAAAGGTGGACTCTTAATTATAGATGAAATAGAATCGTCATTACACCCTAAAGCCCAGCAACATTTAATTGACCTCTTGATTAAAGAAGCCAGGGCAAATGACATTCAAATTGTATTTACAACACACAGTCTCTCTATTATCAAATATTTTTCAGATAAACATAAAAGCGATGATGGAAATATCACTTACTACTATTTTACCAAGGCAAATGACAAATTAGAGATTCAAAAAACACCTAGTTTTGAAAAAATGGAACAAGATTTGTTGTTACCTGTTTATCATAAGCCTAGTCCACAACAAATTGTGGTATACACAGAAGACCCAGAAGCTCGATGGTTTTTATCTAAGTTATTACGTTATCGAATTCCACAAAAGAGATTAAATCTATTAGATATTCGACTTTCCTGCTCTTCTATTATAGATTTAATGAATACTGACCCGGCATTCGCAAACTATATCGTTATTTTGGACGGAGATTTACCAACTAAACAAGAAAATCGCATTAAGAAGAACAAAGGAAATTTATTGTTGTTACCAACCAACCTAAATGAGGATTCTATTCCTAAAAAGGAATCCCCAGAGGAGTGTTTATATAATTTTATATTTTCTCCCAAAGCAACGGACTATTTAGCTAAAGAACACGAAAAAAATGATATGGTTAAGATAGAATATTTCCGAGAAAATGCAATTTCGAGTGACAACAGAGAAGAATATAAAAAATGGTTTAATTCTCAAAAAGAGATTTTAGATAATAGCCAAATATGGAAATATTGGAAAGAAGTCAATTCCAACCAGGTTTCTGAATTTATTCAAAAGTTTCAAGAGAAATTTAATAAAATTGCTGATAAATTAAACATAGAAAAAATATAGAATATAAGTAATATGGAAAAAACATATTCTCCCCTAAGATATCCCGGAGGAAAGGTCAAATTAGTGCCTTTCTTTAAAAAGCTCCTTCAAGAGAATCACTTGATAGGAACGACCTATGTTGAGCCCTTTGCTGGGGGGGCAAACGTTGCTCTTTCATTACTCATTGATGGCTATGTATCAAAAATCATCATTAATGATGTTGATAAATCTATTTATGCGTTTTGGTATTCCATATTGAAAAACACTGATGAATTTATCAAAAAGATTCAGCATTCCCGCATATCAATAACAGAATGGAAACGGCAAAAATCAATCCTGGAAAATCCCCAGAAATATTCTGAACTAGAGTTGGGATTTGCCGCTTTTTTCCTAAATCGCACTAATTTTAGTGGGGTATTACAAGCTGGCCCTATCGGGGGATTACAACAAAAGGGAACCTATAAAATTAACGCCCGATTTAACAAAAAACTTCTAATTGAGAAAATACGGCTTATTGCCTCTTACAAACATTCTATACTAGTAACTTGTAAAGATGCCTTGGATGTTATAAATTTCATCCGAGAAATACCAAAATGCTTAGTTTATTTTGACCCACCATACTATGTACAAGGGAAAAAACTATATACAAACTTTTACCAACACTCTGACCACGCAAAATTGGCCGCTTCAATACAGAAGCTTACAATTCCGCTAGTCATTACGTATGATAATGTGGAACAAATTAAGGCGTTATATAACAACTTGGAAACCAAAGAATTTATCATCCATTATTCAGCTAAAAGACATACTACTGCTAGCGAAGTAATGTTTTTAAATAATATCCCTTACAATTCGAGATATTTTTTAAAAGAATTGGTTATGCCCAATCAGTTGTAGTTCGAATAATTTTTCTACCTTATCAAAAAGTTATAAAATTCGTTGAAGGCAGTACCCCATACGCAATACTTAGACCCTTCGGCCACGAAACTGAAGGGTTTTTTCATTATAATTTCAATACTTTTTCCTTTCATTAAGAGGTTCGCAAATATCAGATTCAAAATTTTACGTTTCTGCCCACTCTGCGAACCTTTGAACAATTCCGGTAAGCGTGAAAGAAGGTTTACAGCTCTAGCCAACGTCCACGCGGTACGATTGGATGTGCCCTTTTTCTGACCCGACAGTTTATCCTGCAGGTTCTTTTCTTCCTCTGCTAACGCTTGGAGCTTGGCATTTACCGTTTCACTGGGAATTAAACCGCTGGCTTCTTTTTGTACCCATACTTCCTTTTCTTTCGCAATCTGGCCCAGCCGCCGCTGTGCATTGGCACGCACAGCATTTTCTGCTTGTTCCTGCGTGTTTAGTTTGCCTACTAGCTGAGCTAATACCCCTTTGAGTAAAGCAGGCGGCACTTGAATTGCTTTGAGCGTTTCCATAACCGCTTTAGTAGCTACTTCCTCACGAATTTCCCCACAACTACACTGTTTATGGTTGGCTTTGCCAGCACAACGTAAATAAATGTAATGGTGCTTCTTCCCGTCTGTTTTGTTGGTTTTACATCTGTGATAACTGGAAATGTATGAATCACAATCAGCACATTTAATCATCCGTTTGAAAGTGAAAGACAGTTTATCGTATCTGAGCGGCTGCTTGTGATAACCTTCACGGACTTGTTGGCATTTATCAAATAACTGTTTGGAAATAATAGCTCCGTAACGATGCGGTATTAAGGTTCCTTTTACGTTCATTATTCCACAGTAAAACGAATTTTCCAGTGTCCGTTGCATACTGGCAGCGTTAAACGCAACACCTTTACAACTAATCAGACCTGCCTTCTTAAAATCTCTGGCAGCCTGTTCCATTGAGTAATTTCCCGTGGAGTAGTCCTCAAAAAATTTCTTAACTAGTGGTGCTGCCTGTGGGTCTTGGATGATTGTCTTTCTCCCGTTTTGTGTTACGTTCAGGTAACCAACAGGAGCTTTGCTCGGCCATTCTCCGTTCATGATTTTCTGTTTTAGGCCACGTTTGGTGTTTTCGCTAAGAGATAATACATAATTTTCAGCCATTAGCACGCACATACGCCACATTGTCGTATCACTAGCTGAGCTGTTTTTGTGCACGACTAAACCGTTCTTAATAAAGTGCAGTTCAACTTTTCCGGCTTTAATCATTGGGTCCACTTCCAGCGTTTCTTTGAAGGTACGCTGAAAACGGTCTACCGTATCGGATACAATCGCTATACATCCGGCTTGCTCATTGATATAGTTTAGCATTTCGTGAAACTTCTTCCGGTTCCCTTTGGTAGAAGATTCCACGATAGAGAACACCTTGAGCACTTGGTATCCTCTGTTGGCACAGTACGCTTGTGCATTGTTTTCCTGTGCTGCGAGTGAGTACCCGTCCTCTTGTTCTTTGCTAGATACTCTGGCTAAGATGACCGCTTTAGTAGCGGTCAATTTTGGTGTTTGATTATTATTCGTCATATTCTTTGCCTCACTATCTATAATTTACTATTATTTACATTTATTTACAAGTATCTTGTATAACAACTATAATATATAAGATACTCACGCCGTTTTCCCCACACAAAATAGGGCAAACAAGTCCTCTTTTCTAAGACGGTACTCACTGCCAATCTTGAAGTACCCAATCCGGCCTTCCTTCAACCATTTCTGCAGAGTTCGTTCATTTACTTTAGCGTACTTAGCCGCATCCTTCACGGTCAGTAAACGCTGGTAAGTTAGCGGCTCTCTGTGCCTTAACAACTTTTGCCGTAAGCCCCACGAGCGTTTACCTAGCCACTTAAACTGTTTCAGCTCTCTGTCTATCATCCGTAATACGTCATATACTGCCGGAAGGACCAGTGAAGGCACGTTCTTCTGCAATTTAGCGAACAAGGCAGGCATCTTATCTTTTGGATACAAGGCACTCATCAGTTTATAAGCGGAAGCGTAACCCATAGAATTAACCAGTGCACGAAGTCCGACCAACTTCAAATCCCGCTCCAGTACACCCTTGTGTGGTCCGGCCAACAGCTGATATTCCGGAGTGTAACACGTAGGCGGTATAAACTGCACGGCCTTATACACGGTATTCCAGTAATCTAAGATAATGCTTCGGGCTCGCTGTTCGCTATATACATCTTGGAAGGTTAGTTTCGTAGTTTTAAAATCCCGCTTGAAGCTGGTTGTCTTATTGAGCCGGACTTCTATCCTCAAGATGTTCTTTAGGTCTGGCCGCTTGAACAACCACGCAAGCTTTTTGTCTTTCTTATGACAGTAAAGAACTTCTTTGTACTTGTCGTAGAAACACACTTCCCGTGTCTTGTTGTGAAATGTGAACTGCCGTCCGTTTATAAAAGTGGTTTTGGTAGCATCCATTCCGGCAATACACGGTTTGGCAGCTGCTAAACGTGCCAGTACCAATTCAACAGGTACACCGTAACAGGGAATGTTTTTGCCGTAGTGGACTTTATTCACTGCTGCAGTACGGATTGCATCCAGCTCTACTTTGATTCCCATTGTCTGGAGTTTGGTTTGTAGCGTTTGGCATACCGTGTTAAACTGGGCATCTGTTACCTCTAACAGATTATTCCCGTAAATTAGTTTTGGCACGGAAAAACGCATGAATAGGCAATAGCAGTCATTATATCCTGAGAAGTTCCAAATTTCCACGTGCGGGTAATAGTCCTGTAATTGCTTTTTATTGCTGCGCTTATTCCACTTGTGCCAGTTACTACCGGAGAAATTTTCCACATCCGAATTATTAAACAAGTCCGGTTGTGTTACTTCCCACGCACGCTTCCCTAGGTCTTCCCTATCATACCCACATACATCAATCTTCAATTCAACGGTATCAATCATTTGACACCGCCTTGAAGCGTGGCATCTTCATCCGGCAAGCCGTGAACGTCTCTGTGCGACAAAGCTCGGTCTATTTCATCTAAGACCTTCAGCAGTTCTGACAGGTCATATTGGGCATCAAACGCTTCTTGTTCAGAAACGCTGTGCCCGTAGAGTTCCTCTAAGGACTCTTTGAATGTTTTGTTGTTTTGCTCCATTGGAGCATGCGTTTTATTATTCTGCATGCCCACATGCTGAAAACGATAAGAGCTTATAGCAACTCAGATAAATTTGAAATTTTCGTCGGAAATTTTCTTAGAACACACTTAGAAATGGCCTATTTTGACATAAAAAAAGGATTCCCTATTTCAAGGAATCCCGTCTAAGCAAATTCTTAGAAATGCTATTTCTCTATTTTCCAAACAATTTTCTGATTTTTTATGCCCAATCTGTAAGGGAAATGTACTCTCTCTAAGTGTTTTTCAATCGTACTGATATAACCTTGTACCGAGTTTTCGCCCTTTGGGTCTTTTATTGTTGTTTTTACTTTGAACTCACGAATAAGTTCTTTCAGGGGCCAAGGGCCTTTTTCCTGCATCATACGAAGCAACAAACGCATGGATATTTTCGTCGCATCAATTTTATCAGAATGGGTATGATACACCAGTTGCCCTTCATCCCCAAAAAATTGCAAATCACGATACACAGCATCCGGTTCTACCGGAATCAAGGCACTGGCAATATCTTCTGCAGCAACAAGTAATTTGACAAATAATTTATCAACTTCTTGGTCAATAGCTGTGATATTTTCTAATTCCGGGAACTGCAAAAAACCCTTTTGTTGCAAATATATCAAATCCGTGTACAGTCGTACATCTGAGTCCGGATAATTGGGCGACTGTTTGTGAATCAAAAACTGCCTTCCTTTAGATTCTTCCATTTGTTCTAAGAAGGAAATGGTACGCTCTAAACTTTTATGAAAGGTCTTGTAATCATCCAACGGTACCAGCTCATCTTTTTCGTAGTGATTCAGATAAGCATCAAGTAATTTTTGGGCTTCTTGTTTCTGTACTTCTAAAGGGATTGGATGGCCCGTAGATAATAAATCTTCCAGTTTGACAATGCTGGTACTGGCTTCTGGCGGGTTATTTAGACCATTTTTATGGTCAAACGAATGAAGGCAAACAGAACCACGCTCTATACACCCGAGTAAAACAATAAGATACCAGCTCGGTAAAGGTTCGTTCGTAATTGATTTTTGGTTAGACATATTTATCTACTCCGTTTGGAAGGCTTGGTTGTGCGCTTAACGACCTTTTTATTAGGTGTCTTGATTCTGACGGTTCTTGACTTGGTCCGAACCGATTTCCTAGATGCCGTTTGCTGGGCCATTTTGCCCCTTATAGCCGTCTTTGGCTTGATTGGGGCAATACAGCTATGCTGACTAACCATAGACTGCTGTGCAGCCTGATAAGCATCCTGCAAGTACGCCTCAAAATCACTGTTCCGGATGCGTAACTCTTTACCGAATTTGTACGATTTCAGTTTACCACGTTTGATTTCACGGTAAACGGTCATTTTACTTACTTGCAGGATGTTAGCCACCTGTTCTGGCGTTAAAAAGTTCATAACTCTAGTTTACAATATTTAACAACAGACAACAGGTTTTTACCCCAAAACAGCCCAAAACCACTACTTTCTAGCAGGTCTTAGCTCGTATGTGTTTGGAGTGTTCTCTATGCTGTACGCAAACAAAACAACCGTTTGCGTACAGCATAGGGCCTGACCCGGAAAGGATAAGGGAAGGGATGATAGGTTATTTTAGGTATTTATCTAAAATAGCCTGTTTTTGTTGTTCTGATTGGGTTATAGATGACTGAGCCTTTGCAATCTGTTGTTCCAGTTTTTCAATCTCTTTAACAATACGTTGTTGGTCTTTTAGTGAGGGAACAGGAATTTTAATGTTGGCAATCGTAGATAGTGATAGTTCAATCTGCCCACTTTGTCCGGTGGCCATTTTTTCTATATTCTTAAAACCTATGTTGTAATATAGCTGATACAGGGCATATAATGGTAATAACTTGGTAACATCCAACCGCAAAATAGTTATATGACTATCTACTGTAAAATTACCAGAAAGGTTAAATATATTTACTCGCCCAGCAGTTCCAACACCTGTGGAATTTATTAACAAGTCGTTTGCTTGTAACAAACGTTCATCCAACTTCATATCTGCGCTAGCATAATAAGTTTTTGTCAAATCAAAGGAATGCAATCCTCTGACTTGCCCAGATTTAAGGATTTTTATACTGGTTTCAGTTGTTGCATATTTTGGAGATTTTCCACGTTTTAACAAGATGGCAAATTCTTCTAGTTTTTTATTAACAGCATCAACTTTGGAAATTCTCGCAATCTCTTGATATAGGGCATCTATTTCCTGTTTTATTGCACTGTCTTTTTGTTCTATTTTTTCTATTTCATCCACAATTTTCTGCTGTACATCCAGTGGGGGAAGGGGAATTGGAATTGCTTTAAATGTTTCCATATCTATATTTTTCTGACCTACTCCACGCCCGCAGGCATACACCATACCCTGATTTAAATATAAATACAAGTCCAGATACGCAGACAAAAGAGCACTCTCATTACGTGAAAGTACCGTAAAACCAGAATCATTTAAATAAAATTTTCCTTCTACAAAGCGCACGCAATAAGGAGACATTCCGAACCGAGATACAACATATCGGGACGTCCGATTAAAAGAATTTGTTCTAAAAGTTTCATTCCCACCGCCAAACACTGGATAAGCTGTCCCTGTGTTTGCCCTGCGCACTATACGGGTACCGTACTCCACATCAGCCACTTCTCCGATATGCGCGATATCCCATTTTGTTGTAATACTTAATCGTTTTCTTGCGTTTGTGTTAATAGTCTTTTCAAAATCAGCCCGGTCAAAGGTCATCATATCTAGTAAGTCAATACGAGAAATATTTTCTTTGAGTGATTCGTCAATGGGACTGCTCAAATCACCTTTGAATGCCTTATAAATGTATGTACTCGCTTTTTGCGGATTATCAACGTGGGCATCAAACAGGCGTGTACACTCCTCAATAGTTTTACCACGTTGAATAGCATGGATGCCCTCTCTACCTCTTGCATGAGAGAATTCATAACCTAAAAACCGTTTTTCAGCTTCCTTTTCTCCGGTACGCACGACAACGAGCTTCTGAGGATAAGCTAAAATAAAGTAGAATAGCTTTTCTCGCTCTAAACTAAGTACCTTATTCCAAAAGTCCGATTCCTTTTTAGCAGTTAGTTTTTGGGTATATTCGCGGTAGAGGTCATGCTTGCGGACATTCTCATTTGGGTTTTTATCTAACAGAGTCAGATAATCGTCAAAAGTTAAACCTTCCCAAACGCGGCTGACATACAGCCCGACCGGATGTTCTATACCATTGATGCTACCGTCCGTATGGGTACTAAAAAACTTGTCTACTGATTTTTGCAAATTCACACTTTCATAATTGTTCCGGCGGCGTAAGAACAGCACAACCGTGTTCGTACCCGTAGCCATAAAGGTATTAGACCCCAGTTCGGTAATAGCTACAAACTCAAAGTACTTAAGCAGCAGTTCCCGGGTTTTAGTGTAGATGCCCCCATTAGTTAAAATAGAACTGGGAAGGATGATTCCGGCCATGCCCCCGTCCTTTAACAGCTGTTTCATGCGTTCCACAAACAAACATTCAATTTCTGAGCTGTTGTCGGTAAGGTATTGGTAAAGGCCAAAGTCTTGTTCGGTGTAATAATCACGCGTAGTCTGCCGGAAAGCAGATACAGAGTACGGTGGATTGCTAAGTAAAATATCAAATTGCTGATTATCCTGCTGCTTATCGTCTTGTTTCTTGCGAAGTTTCCCTTTGTAATCTTTGGTATTTACGAAGTTCCCCAACCCGTCGCTTAAAATCACATTAGCAAGGCCGTCTCCGTGCAAGTAGCACCCCACTTTACCGACTTTTACAAGACGGTAATCCTTTTCTATACCATACACATAATCAGTGGCCCACTCATAATTAGCACTCTGCCAGTAGTTTAACTGCTTTTTAGTGCGTTCTATGTAGCGTGTCGGGCTCTTTTTATTGATAATGTCTTGGACCTCGTGCATGTACTCTGTGATAAAGTGGCCACTTCCGGCAGCGTAATCAATCATGTACGGTAACAGGTCTCCGGTTTTGGATGAAAGGGTTTGGTCAATCATGTCTTCCAACGGTAAGCTCTTGATGATAAACTGGGCCACCGGAACAGGCGTAAAGAACTGACCTGCTTCTTGCTTCAACCCAGTAGTAAGCAGAAGCTCAAAAAAGTCCGACAGGTACTGCTGACGTTTGTTATAACGTATCTTATATCCTTGCAGCAACTCCACCACTTCTTTGACGATTTTGGCATTTTCCACAAAGGAATCGTGGTCATATACTTCTTTGATAGCAAATTCGTTGTTTTTCTCTAAACGGAGTGTATTGATTTCCTTTAGCAACTCGGCTTTGGTTTCTTGGGATAAATGCTTGTATTTATTATCAAATTCAGATTCGTCAAAATCACTAACGGTACGAGATAGGAAAACCTGCATCCCCTTTTTATATAGGTCTGTTAAACGCAACTGAAAGGTTACATGGTCATCCACGCCTTCTTTCCACTGAAAGTCCAATTCGTCGTTATCCTCTTTAGAGGTTTTCTTATTAAACGCGTTGCCTTTATCTGAAACGACGTTGTGCCGTAAAATTTCAAGGAATCGGTTAAAAATAAAGCTGGAATCTTCCTGATTGATAGGTTTGAGCTGACCCTTAACTAATGCCTTACTTTCAAAACAATAGGGGCTGACCCACGTTTCAAAAACACCGTTGTCTTTAGTCAGTTTGTTCCACTTCTCGTAAAAATCCTTAACATCTCCAGTTCTGTAATCGTCCTCTATCTTTACAATTTCGTTCTTATAGACGACCTTTTTACCCTGCAACGCTGAGGTATAGAGCATAATGACATCTGCTTTGTTGCTAAATTTGAAATAGGTAAATAGCTGGTCTCCGTCTTTATTCATCTTGGCGACGGCTTTGTCAAATTCTTTACCGTAGGTTTTACATTCAATAAGCAGGTACTCAGAACCGTCTTTTTCTCTGGTTACACATATATCCAAACGACCGGAAGTGCCATGTCCGGCTGGCCACGTCTTTTCCAAAATAAGGCAGTTTGGTTTATAACCTTTTGTAAGAAGGCGGTCAACACACTCTAGCACGACCCAGTTTTCCGCTTGAGAGAAGTTTTGCGTGGTTTTAGATTCGCTTTTGATTAGCGGGCCATAATTGATTTTTTGCTTTTGGAAGTCCACCTCTATCACATACTGGTGGTTCGGGTAGGTCTTGGCGTACACATCAACCGCGTTTTCCTTCGGCTGGAAACCTAGAACACGTAATAAATCTTTATATCCTTGCATAAACCCACTCCCTACCTACGCGGTAAATAACCCTTACAAGCATTATAACAAATACGGATTATTCGCAAACAGGGATTTTTGAAAGAGCGAGCACATGTTGTAAGAGTAGCCGGGTATGGTCTTGGCTAACTTCAGCTGCCTTTTTAAGAGTTCTAAAAATTATTGGACCGCGTGTAAAAGGCATCTGGCACTAGGGGTTAAAACAGGGCAAGGTTCTTCCAGAAAATCGTCTTTGGCAGGTATTAGCGGCAGATTTGGATACTGGCAGCTCTTATTTACTGAGTCCGTACGTGCCTTTGAGGGCCGGACTCAGTTATAGGTATGCTGCCAGTACGGTTTTACTTTGGTATAATAAAAGCAGGTGGAGAAGTTAACGGGTCAAATGGAATCGTTTGTTACAGATTTCATTATAATCTAAACCTATTGTAGTTGGAGCGACTTCATAATCACGGTCTAAGTCGTCCAGACAGACGGAAAAGACTTCCTCGTTTTCCATTACATAGGTTATCAGTTCAGAATCCTTTTGACCCCATATAAAAGAATTAACCCCTTCAGTTCTTAAGCTGAAGGGGTTATTTTATTTTTGCGCTGACTTTAAATAGGCTGCTACTTGGGTAAATTCGTTTTCTTCAGCAAATTGTTGCGCTGTATATCCGGCAGAATCTTTCCAACGCAATAATTGTTGTTGTTCTTCCTTAGGATGCGAAGCATAAAATCTGTTTACTATCATTTTAGTGGCTTCCAACGCAAACGCAGAAGCGGTTTCTGAAGGATAATATACAGCCGCCGTTGCTATGATACCTTCCAACAAATGATTAGCTTGGCTAACGTTCAAATCTTTATGATTAGCAAAGGCCTCCAATACGGTTCCGCGCACTCCCTGGGATGAAAAACGCTTATAAGCGTCATCAACTGCACAGTGCATCGGAGAATGAACCAAATCTTTGTAAGGATCAAAAGTGGCACCTAATTGCAATAATTTTGTAACAGCGTTCACATTTCCTACGCGGGCGGCATGCCATAGATAACTATTACCCGTTTCCTTGTTATTTTCATTACGGACGCCTTTTTTCCCAATTTTTTGTATTAACATCAGAGTCGTAGGTTGATGAGAATCAATCGCTTTCATCATTACGCTACGGGTAACATCAGCTTTTTTCTGAAGCATAAAAGAGGTTAGAGATGGATTGTTTAATGCAAAAAACAAAGCATTTACTTTGGGATAGTTGATATTGGGATTTTCGTATTCCGTATTGATTTCGGCACCCTTGTCCAGTAAATAAGCCACCATATCTTGATTACCATTTTTGCTCGCAAACATAAGCGGTGTCATTCCTCTTTCATCAGACACATACGCGGCCTGCTTCTGTTTCTCCACCACTTTCTTCAAAGCCGTTAATTTATTATGTTCTGCTGCGGTGAGTGCAGCCTTTCGCACTTCTTCAGTTACAAATGAATTGGCAATCTTCGTTTGGATTGCTCCTTGGATTTGCGAAAATGCAGCAACCGAAAACACACACATAATTAGCGTGAACATAAGCACTTTTTTCATATTTGATTTCCTCCTTCGCAGATACCCCTATTATAAGAGAAAAAAGATATTTTGTCAATGTAATGTACGATATCTATACATATTGGACTTTTGATAAGTTTTCTAAGTAGTCTAAGATTTGTAGCGCAAGCCAAAAATCAGTTTTCACCAATCATATCCATAAAGTTATAAGAAGGCCCTATTGTACCGTTCCGCATTACTCTTCCTCGTCGTACAAGTAGCACATCCCAGTAAATAATATTGACAGAGAAGTAGTTATAAATGTACTCTATTAAAGTACCCCATATTAGATCCATAGAACTTTTAGTTCTGGGGATTTTTTTCATCAAGTTTCTTTTCAAATTCTTCTAAGGGAAGTGGCCTGGAATATAAAAATCCCTGGGCAATATCACACCCAATGCTGCGCAAAAAGGCTGCCTGTTCTTTGGTTTCCACGCCTTCGGCTACAATTTTGCTGCCTAATTTTTTAATCATTTTGATGAGGCCGGAAATCACTTGGCGCATGCGCGGATTTGTTTCTCCGCGAGCTAAGAATTCTTTATCTAGCTTTACGCAATCAAAATCTAAGTTTTTCAGCACGTTAAGCGAAGAATATCCTGCCCCAAAATCGTCCATCGCGACCGAAAACCCCTTTGCGTGCAACCCATCAAGTGCTTGTTGCATTCGCTCTGCATTACCGAAAACAACACTTTCCGTCAATTCCACTTCTAACCATTTGGAATCTACTCCAGCATCTTGCGCCGCGGTGGCGATAGACTCAATAAATTGAGGATCATTTAAATGTAACCTGGAAAAATTGACTCCAACCGGTACGGTGCAAAGTCCCCGGTCTTGACGGTTTTTTAGAAAAGAAATGACTTTCTGCCAAATATAATGATCTAGTTTGAGAATAAATCCGTTGTCCTCAAATACTGGAATGAACCAATCCGGGCGGATCATTCCTTTGACGGGATCTATCCACCGTACCAATGCTTCCGCTCCAACGAGATCTCCTGTTTGAAAACTATATTTTGGTTGGAAGTACACCTTAAATTGATGTTCTTCTAATGCCGTTTCCATGCTGCTTTCAATACGTTTTTCCGTTACAATTTTTTGCAGATATTCCGTATCGTAAAAAGCATAACGGCTACCGGCATGTTGTTTGGCGGTGTCCAAGGCCAGTTTGGCGCGGTCAAACATAATATAGAAGGGAATTTCATCCTCTACCAAATAAATGCCACAGGTGATTGCCAAAAGCAAGGGTTCTTGCCCAATTTGACAACTTTTTTCCAACCGGCTTATAAGCAATTCCAAGCGGCTAGCCAATTCTTCCCGGCTAGGACAATGCATGAGTAGCAAAAAACGGTCAGCTCCGCTACGGCAACACAATTCGTTGGGTTCTACATACTGTTTTAAAATAGTTGTAATTTGGACAAGGATTTGATCTCCTTGCTCAAATCCATACATAGTGTTTAATGCTTTAAAATGGTTGAGGTTGATTAGTACCATAGCAACTGACTTTTGTTGCGCTTTAAAAGCGGCTATACGTGAAGGAAATTTTAAACGAAAAGCATTAAGGTTATCATTCCCGGTTAGTGAATCCACAAAACCCAGCTGATATAAAGCCTTTTCGTTTTTTCGCTCCATGTGCAAAATAAACATCAGCAATAGGCCAAGCGCACTAATAATTGCTAAACATAACACTAAAGACATCACCACCATAGATTTGATGTCTTTAGCAACAGAAGCTGCCGGTAAAATAGCCACAGCATACCAACCATTATATCCTATCGGATAATAAGACAAAAACCGTTGTTTCCCATCAAAAAAATAACTGAAGATACCTTTTTTCCCTTGTTTTATATTGCGAAACAGTTCTTCTTTTGGGAAGTGTTTGTGCGGAATAGAAGAATTGATAACTTTAAACATGTTGCTTTCCGAAGCCGCAGGGTACGAAACAATTACATTACCTTGAGGGTCAATGACTAAAGATAAACTGACATCCGTTAATACCAAATGGCTCAAGGCTTCTTGGTAAGAAGCAATCGGTTGCAACGCGAACACGATCCCCCAAGGTTGTTTTTTATTCCATACGGTAGTAGCTAAAAGTAAGTTTTTTTGTTCGTCTGCAAGAGAAGGCGTATTTTGGTAAACAATAACATAGTTGTTTTCTTTGATGAAGTCCACCATTTGCGTAGTTAAGAAGAAGTTTTGTTGTTTTCCATTGGAAAATACGGTTTTTCCGTCAGGAAACTGATATCCGGTTAAGGCCAGGGAACTATGGCCGTTTTGATCATTCAAGTACGAGGCGAGGGCCTGCATATTTTCAAGTACCGGATCATCTTTTAACGAAACTGCTAACGTGGTTAAAATGCGTTGTTGTGTACTTAGCACGCGGTTGACATTCCAGGCCACTTCTTTACCGGCGGCATCTAAAATGACGTGTACGTCTTGTTCTAATCGGTGGCTAACTTGCCACCAATAGATAACCGTCCCACCCGCTACGAATATAACGGCCATTAAAATCACTAAAAAAGTTTTCTTAAATTCATTTTTTTTGTAGTTTATCATACACAAAATCCTTTTCTATGATACAGTTTAGCATAACTGGTATATTTTTGGGAGCTAAAAGTACGTTGCTTCAAAAAAAATAATAGGAGATCAATAAATCGGTTTGTATTTCGTAAGTAGATTGCATGGATTTTTGGTACAATTTCTTTATGCAAGAAACTTCTCCTATTTCGCTATTTATTATTGCACATAATGAAGCGCACCGCATTGCTGCTTGTATTGAAAGCGCGCGAGGGCTGGTGCGCGAAGTGATTGTTATTGATGACTGTTCCAGTGATAATACTCCGCAAGTAGCCAAAGAATTGGGTGCTCAGGTCTTTGAGCGTAAATTTGACGGATTTACCAATCAAAAAAATTTTGCACTTTCTAAAGTAACTAGCGAATGGGCATTGAATTTAGATGCGGATGAACGCTTAAGCCCGGAATTGAAAGCAGAAATCTCGCGGGCGGTTGCTAACGAAAAAATAGCCGGTTATGAACTACCTTTCTGTAATTATTTTTTAGGTAAAAAAATGCGTTTTAGCGGCCTGAATAAAGAAAAGCATCTGCGCCTTGTACGTACCCAACAAGCTAACTATGTGGGGGGGCTTGTGCATGAAGGACTGGATATATCCGGAAAGATTGCCTGCCTTACCCATTGTGTGAATCATTTTTCTTACGATACAATAGAAGCTTATTTCACAAAATTTAATTCCTACACCTCTTTGGCGGCGGCGCAAATGCATCACAATGGGAAGCGTTTCCATTTGTGCAGCGTGTTGGCGCGTTTACCTTTTGAGTTTATAAAACGCTACGTTATTAAATTGGGTTTTTTAGATGGTATGCGTGGATTGTTGTGGGCGTCTTTTTCTACCTATTACGTGTTTGTAAAATACGTAAAATTATGGCAGCTTGAGCAGGGATCTAAATGATAATTGCCGCAATTTTGCTTATTTTGGGGATCGTTTATGTTGGGTGGAGATATCCGGCTCTTAGAAGAACCTGGTATTGGCCACCGCGGCGCGGTTTGGTAGTGTTGATGTATCATCATGTTGCGTTATTAACAAATCCTGCAGATGAGCAATATCCGTTTACCGTTTCCCCGGAACTATTTGAAAAGCACCTATTATTTTTAAAACAGAAGGGTTATACAACAATTAGTGAAGCGGATATTTTGCGCGCACGGCAACTGGGAACAAGCCCCATTCAAAAACCGGTTTTGCTTACCTTTGACGACGGACATGCCGATAATTACACAAATCTTTTTCCGCTGTTGAAAAAATATCAAGTTCCGGCACTCATTTTCTTAATTACAGACCAAATTGGAACCCCGGGTTATCTTACCCCGGAGCAAATTCAAGAAATGCAACAAAGCGGTTTAGTGCGCTTTGGCTCGCACACGTGTTCACACCGTCGGTTGCGTAGTTTATCTAATCAAGAAATTGAACAAGAAGTACAGGAAAGTAAAAAAATTTTGGAAGAAAAACTCGGTACGTCCGTATCTAGTTTTTGCTATCCGTTTGGCGCGGGCGGTTTTGATAAACGGGTCCGCCCTCTTGTATTAAAAGCCGGTTATGTGTTAGATTTCAGTACCAAAAAAGGTATCAATCCCTGGCCTTGGAAGGGAAAATCCGCGCTACTACGTGCTTTTCCCAGAGGGGGAGAAAGCTTGTGGGAATATCACTTGCAACTTACCCGTGGCCGGAGCCGGTTATAATTTCCTATAATATGAGCATGAATCAAAGACCAGATGTAATTGTGGCTAAATGTGCCGGGTTTTGCCCTGGAGTGAAACGTGCTATTGACCGCGTGTTAGAACTGGAATCTGCCGGTAAAACCCCGGTGTATACCATTGGACCTCTTATTCACAATAAACAAGTAACCGATATGTTGGCGGCCAAACAAATTACCGCTATAGACTGTCCGGCACAAGCGGTTGATAAATCGGGGATACTGGTAATCCGCGCCCATGGAATTACGCCGCAGTTTCAAGCCGAAGTACAATCGAGCGGTATGGAAGTAGTAGATGCTACTTGTCCGCTGGTCAAGCATGCCCAAAACATTATTGAGAAATTTGCGAACGAAGGTTATCATACCGTCATTGTGGGAGATGGTGACCACGCGGAAGTAATTGGTTTGCTGGGATATACCCACGGGAAAGGAGTGGTTGTTTCCGGGCCGGAGGAGGCCGCAAAGTTGCCTCATTTTGATAAAGTAAATGTTGTGTCGCAAACAACACAAAAAGAGAGTGTTTTTTACGAAACGGCAAAGGAAGTTAAAAAACATGCGGACGTGTGCCAAGTTTCTAATACCATTTGCCAACCGACTAAAGACCGTCAAAAAGAAACCATTGAACAGGCCCGTAATGCAGATTTAGTAATTGTGGTTGGCGGAAAACATAGTGCGAATACAACCCGGTTAGCCCTTTTGTGTAAGGGGCTTGCTCCGGCAGTTCAACATGTTGAAACCGAAACGGAATTAGAGGCCCCCCTGGTCAAGCAGGCCCGGTATATTTTTATTACTGCAGGTGCTTCCACGCCGGATTGGGTAATTGCCCGGGTAGCTCAGCGCGTACGGGAAATACGAAAAGGAGAAAAAAATGGCCATTAAAAAAATAGGAATTTTAACTGCCGGAGGGGATTGCCCCGGTTTAAATGCGGTTGTGCGCGCCGTTAGCAAGAACGCACTTTCACATGGAATAGAAGTACTTGGTTTTAAAAATGGTTTTGACGGCCTCGTGCGTAATGAATTTATTCACATTACGCCGCAAACGGTATCTGGGATTTTAACACTGGGCGGAACGATTTTAGGTTCCAGCAATATTGCTAACCCCTTTAAATATACACTTCCGCCGTTTGGTACGCCGGAAAATCCGCGTAATATGTCTAGCGTAGCATTACATAATTTTAAAGAGAACGGCTTAGATGCCTTAATCACAATCGGCGGAGATGGTACTTTGCATATGTCGCAACAATTTGTGGAGCTGGGGATGCCGATTGTGGCTGTTCCAAAAACGATTGATAATGATTTGTCCGCTACTGACCAAACTTTCGGTTTTGATTCGGCCCTGGCTATTGCCACAGAGGCAATTGACCGCTTACATACCACCGCACAAAGTCACCACCGGGTGATGATTGTGGAAACGATGGGCCGGTATGCCGGGTGGATTGCGCTTCGCTCGGCGATTGCCGGAGGTGGGGATATTGTTCTTATTCCGGAAATTCCGTATAACGACGACGTTATTGTTAACTATATTTTGAACCGCAAAAGCAAAGGTAAAACCTTTAGTATTGTTGTCGCGGCCGAAGGTGCTAAAAATGAACAGGGCGAACAAGCCGTCGCTCGTACCGTGGCCGGGAGTACGGACGCAATCCGCTTAGGGGGGATTGCCAATAAACTAAGTGATATGATTGAAAGTAAGACGGGCATTGAATCGCGTGCGTGTGTTTTGGGGCATACCCAGCGTGGCGGTACACCTACGGCTTTTGACCGCTGGCTTTCTACCCTTTACGGAGCTAAAGCACTGGATTTAGTGCTAGAAGGCAAATTTGGTTATATGGCTTCTTTTCGCCAATTTAAGATGACAGAAGTAACTATTGCAGATGCTATTGCCAAGTTAAAACGGGTGGATCCTAACGGCGAAGAAGTAAAAAGTGCGCTAGAGGTAGGAATGAGTTTCGGTTCGGCGCAAATTGGGTAAGGAGAGTTTATGAGTGAAAATCTAGATATGATTTATGGCATTCATTCGGTACAAGAAGCCCTTCGCAGTAAGAAACGTAATGTTACGCAATTATTTGTTTCTGACAGCAAAGCCGGACACCGCGCCGTTGAGGAAATTATCCGTCTGGCTAAGCGCGCGAACGTGAAGATTGACCGCATTGACAATAAAACATTAGACCGTTTAACACGTAATGCAAATCACCAAGGGGTGATGGCAAAAATTCAGCCGGTCAAACTGATGAAACTTTCTAACGCTATTTACGAGGCTGATGGACGTAAAAATGAACTATGGCTTGCCGTAGATGAAATGACGGATCCTCAAAATTTAGGAGCTATTATTCGTAGCGCGGCCTGTTTAGGATTTTCCACTATTATTTTACCGCAACGCCGGACGGTAGGAATTACACCGGCCGTTTATAAAGTGGCATGCGGTGCCATTGAAAACATCAACCTGGTGGAAGTGGCTAATTTGTCGGCGGCCCTCAACGATTTAAAAGAAGAAGGTTTTTGGATTTATGGTGCCGATATGGCCGGGAAACCGATTACTAAAATGGACTATGCTTCCCCGGCAGTACTTGTGATTGGTTCCGAAGGTTTTGGTATTCGCGAAAAGACGGCCGAAAATTGTGATGAGGTTATTTCTATTCCTCAAAAACAAAACGGCATTGATAGTTTAAATGCGTCTGCAGCGGCGAGTATCATTATGTATGATATGGCCGCCAAAATCCTTTGGAAATAGAAATAAACGGCTGATGTTAAGTTTCGTAAATCGCAGAAAAACGGCAATTTGATATTGCCGTTTTTCTTGCTACAAAGGGCCAACTATTTCGCCAATTGTTTCCAAGCCGCTTTTTCTTCTTTAAATGCTTTGTTGGCATCTTTAGTGGCTTGTTTTACTTCCGCTTTTTTGGCTTTAACGTCCGCTTTAGCGGCTTTGGCGTTCGCTTTCGCGTCGGCTTTGGCTTGTTTTAAAGCTGCTTTTTGAGCATCAGCTTGTGCTTTAGCTTCTGCTTTTTTGGCTTTTGCGTCGGCCTTGGCTTGTTTTGCTTTGGCTTTTGCGTCTGCTTTAGCTTGGGCAGCTTGTTCTTTGGCCTGAGCTTTTTGGGCTTTGGCTGCAGCTTTAGCGTCGGCTTTGGCTTGGGCTACTTTAGCTTTTGCTTCATCAGAAGCAGAGGTGTCTTTAGAAGCTTTTTTAGCGGCTTTCGCTTTAGAGGTAGCATTGGCTTTTTTAGATTCAATGTTTTTGCGTAAGGCACTGATTTTAGATAACGTGCAGTTATTTACGCACGTAACATCCATAGCGGTACAACCGCAATCTTCGGCAGCATTTGCTAAGGCAGGTATGGCAACTAAACCCAAAGCAAATACAAATGCAATTATTTTTTTCATTTGTTTTCTCCTTTAAATTAAAACAACTTACCCCATTATTTTACTATATTTAGCGGAAAAACTACTTCAAAAAATTTCATATCGTTTGTTCTGCGGGTTCGTTGCTTTTTTAGTAAAATATAATTATGGAACAGACACTTATTCCGGCCACTGCTTGGTGGGTCAATGTGCTACTAGGTATTATCGGGCTTAACTTACTGGTATGGCCGTTTCTATCGCGTTGGGTAGAAAGTCACTTGGAAATTTTTTTGCTCATCATTGGTGCTGCGGCAGTTACAGTCAGCGGCGGCTGGAGCGTGGATTTTATCTATCAAACCTTGCAATATCCGGTCAATGTGGCATTTATTGTGCTTGTAGTAAGTTTAATTTTTAATAATTATTCGCGCTATATTTTCCGTATTTTATTTGCATTTTTTAAAGAGTTAGAACCGCGTTATAGTTTTGCGATTCTTATTTTTCTTTTAGGGATGACTTCTTCGTTGGTCAGCGTGACGGTGGCTGCCTTGGTATTGGCGGAGGTATTAAAAGTAGTCAACTTGGAAAAAGAAGCAACACTGCGAATTACGGTGTTTGCTTGTTATGCCATCGGATTAGGAGCGGTGCTTTCCCCATTAGCTGAACCTATGGGGCTGGTGATTAACAGTGCACTTGCTGGGCCGCCTCATTACGCTGATTTCTTCTTCTTACTTCGCAATTTCTTTTGGTGGATTACTCCGGCCATTGTTTTGTTGGCGGTTGCGGCCGGGTATACGGCGCGTAATGCCGGTTCTACCGTCCAGATGCAAATTCAGGAAGACAAGGAAACATACGCTTCCATGATGCGCCGTACCTGGCACATTTATCTGTTTGTGGCGGCATTAAATTTGATTAGTACGGGCCTTAGACCGCTTGCCCAAAGTACGATTACGCATTTAAGCGGAAAAATCTTATTCTTTGCCAATGCCGTTTCTGTGATTATTGACAATGCTACGTTAGCCGCAATAGAAATTGTTCCTACTATTTCACACCGAAATCTAATCTACATGGTGATTGGGCTGGCTGCTTTTGGAAGTATGCTTGTGCAGGGAAATTTGCCCAATATTGTAGCTGCCGAAAAACTGGGTATCAAAAGCCGCGAATGGGCGCGTATTGCTGTGCCAACGGGGTTGGTACTCATGCTAGGATATTTTATCGTTTTGGCTATCTTGTTATAGGGCAAAAGGCCTGGGAATTACTAGGTCTTTTGCCCCTTGCGTTTTTGTAAACGAGTTTCTAAAATATGGGTATGAAACGGATTTGTTTATTGAGTATTGTTTTATGCCCTATTTTTTTGCATGCCCAGGGCATACAAACCTTGATGCGTGATAGTAAGTCCTTGATTCGGTTGCCCAACGGGCCAGCACGCGTCGTTCAAGGCAAAATACTACCTAATTTAGAACGGCATATTTACCACGAAGTGGCCCTGGATCGCGCGGTACGTTGTGGTCTGGCGGCGAGTTGTATGTGTTTAGGAATAGTAATGAACTTCTTAAACAAATGACTGAAGGCGATTTTAAGCCGGATTGGCAAGAGCGGTTAAATACGGTTGTTAAAAATTATTTCTATTATAAAAATTCAAAACATTGGAAGCGTTAGTGTATATGAAAAGTATACATTTAGTCAAAAACATAATTGGCTGTTTCTTAGTAATGCTGATGGGAAACGGTGTCATGTGGGCACAAGTTCCTGAAGTATTAAAAACTGCTGAACAATGTTCTGTAAATGGGGTAAAGGTAGTACAAGGGAGGATTGTGCCGGCTGTATCGCGGTCAAATGCGGCGGCGGCCAATCAAACCGCTCGGTTACGTTTGCTTCTGGAACGGAAAATACGGGAGGAAACCCTTACACACTTGCCCTACGTAAAAACGACGGTTTCTTCGGTGGGGACAAGCACAGGTTTTTTATTGTATCGAAAAACATTACAAGATTTTGAAGCATTGCGTAAGCAATTAAATCCGTTACTTTTTTATCAAAGCAATCCACAAGAACGCAGAGTTCTCTCTCCGGTAGAAAAGAGGTATTTATTGGAACAAATTGATGTGGTCAAAAAAGACTTAGTACACGTATATAATTATGTGGAGCCAACGGAACCGGCACTTACGACCGTACAAGAATATGTGGACGAATCGTTGCGTCTATTAATCCCGGAGATTGCCAGACTCCCTTTAACAAAACCCTTGCCGCGTCAAGACCGTGATTTTAATATCGCAGAGTTCTTTTTGCACGATCCGGAATTACACTTTTGGCAAAAATTTTCCTGGCAAAATTTATCTACCTCTTCGCTAAAATCCATTCATGTGGCGATTATCAATGATGATTCAGCCATTCGCTATGCGTTATGGCATGCACATGAAAACAAGAATTTCCTTCCTGAAGGCCAACTGAAAGTGTATGAGAACGGTGAAGATTTGATAAAAGACATTGAGCGCAACGGAAAATTCCCTCATGTGGTATTGACGGATCTTTCCTTAGCTTATTCCAGTGGTTATTTAGTGGCGGAAGAATTGCGCTCTCATGGATACAAGGGGCCCATTATAGGCTTTTCTGCCTTCATGGAACATGAAGACATTGGGCGCGAAATGTTTGATTATGGATTAGACGGTTTAATTTCAGTTTCTAAAGTATTTTACAAAGTGCCTTTTTGGTATCATCGGGTACACAGAAAACTTGCCAATTATTTTTATTATCAACAACTTCATGGATGGAAGCGTTAGGTAGCGGATTGCCTGGGCTTGTTGCTTGACAGCGTTCGTCAGCAAAGATATAATTTTGAGAGAGAACTGTGCCGGTCTGTTGCGTTTGCAACGGGCGGTATGGGTCTTTTTCCAATTTTGGTTGTGCTTTTTACACCTTGTATAGGAGAAATGAATGACTGACCGATTCAACCCAGCTGTACAAATCCTAAAGGATTACGGCTATGACAGTGCAAAACTGATCCCCATCTTGCAAAAAATACAAGATGCTTACCATTACTTACCGGAAGATGTAATGCGTTTTATTGCTAATGAACTGAAAATTTCGCCCGCCAAAGTATATGGCGTGGCGACTTTTTTTGCCCATTTTGCTACCACACCGAAAGGCAAACACATTATCAAGGTGTGTAACGGAACAGCTTGCCACGTGAAGGGTTCGTCTGCTATTATTAGTGCCGTAAAAGAAAAATTAAAACTTAAAGACGGACAAGAAACGACTGCTGATGCACTTTTTACGTTGGAATGCGTATCTTGTTTAGGTGCTTGTGGATTGGCGCCGGTTATGGTGATTGACGATACGGTGCATGGTCAAATGACGGCGGACAAAGCGGCTGCACTCATTGACGAAGTAGTAAAAGCGGAGGCTTCCCATGGCAACTAAAGATATTGTAAAAATTGCGGCAGATTTTAACAAAGCCTATCAAAATATTACTAAACGTATTGTCATTTGCGGCGGAACCGGTTGTATTGCCGGCGGTTCCTTAAAAGTATACGAAGCTTTCCAAAAAGAAATGGCCGCCCGCAACATTACCTGCAGTTTGAAAATCAGCGAAGGCTGCCGGGAAAATTATTTAAGCTTAAGCGGTTGCCGCGGATTTTGCGCGCAGGGGCCGCTGGTGAGCGTGGGAGATGTTTTCTATACAAAAGTTAAACCGGAAGACGTAGCTGAAATTATTGAAAAAACACTCTTAAAAGGCGAAGTCATTGACCGTTTGCTCTATCATAATCCGGCTAACAACCAAAAAGCAAAAACAGTAAATGATATCCCGTTTTATGCCAAGCAACAGCGCATTTTACTCGCCGATTGCGGACGCATCAATCCGGAAGATATTAACGAATATATCGCGCACGGCGGTTACGCGCAAGCCAAACGCGCTTATACCGAAATGACGCCGGAACAAATTTGCAAAGAAATGACTCAGTCCGGCCTGCGCGGACGCGGCGGCGCCGGGTTCCCCACCGGGAAAAAATGGGAATTTGCCCGTATTGAACCCGAAGGGAAAAAATACGTTATCTGCAACGCTGACGAAGGCGACCCAGGTGCTTTCATGGACCGCTCGGTCATGGAAGGAAACCCCAACGCCGTGTTGGAAGGGATGATGATTGCGGCGCGCGCCATTGGCGCCGATGAAGGGTACGTCTACGTGCGTATGGAATATCCGCTCGCTATTGAACGTATCCGCAAAGCCATCGCGCAAGCCGAAGAAATCGGCATTTTGGGCGAAAACATTTTTGGTTCCGGCCTTAATTTTAAAATCCACGTCATGGAAGGCGCCGGCGCGTTTGTGTGCGGCGAAGAAACCGCTTTAATCGCTTCTGTGGAGGGAAAACGCGGTATGCCGAAAGTCAAACCGCCGTTCCCGGCGCATAGCGGGCTTTTTGGTAAACCCACTGTCATTAACAACGTGGAAACGTTAGCCACCGTTGCTAAAGTGTTTGAAATGGGGGCTGATAAATTTAGCAAAATAGGTACTGCCGGAAGTGCCGGTACGAAAACTTTTGCCGTTACCGGACATATTGCCAATACCGGGCTTGTGGAAGTGCCGATGGGTACTACGCTTCGCCAAGTGATTAACGACGTGGCCGGCGGGACTACAGATTCGGATGGAACGGTGAGCCCGGATTCTTTTAAAGCCGCTCAAATCGGCGGACCTTCGGGCGGTTGTTTAACGCGCGACCATTTGGACGTTGGTTTAGATTATGAATCGTTAAAAGCAGCAGGAGCCATGGTAGGTTCCGGCGGGCTTGTCGTCATGAATAACAAAACGTGCATGGTGAATGTGGCCCGTTTCTTCTTGGAATTTACCAAACGCGAATCGTGCGGTAAATGCGTGCCGTGCCGCGAAGGTACAGATCAAATGCTTTCTATGTTAACCGATATTGTGGAAGGCCGCGGTACGTTGGAAACCTTGGATAAATTAGAGGAATTAGCCAAAGCGATTCAAAAGAGTTCGCTGTGTGCGCTTGGTAAAACTGCGCCCAACCCGGTGCTTTCTACTTTAAAGCACTTCCGAGATGAATATTTGGCCCACGTGGTTGAAAAACGCTGCCCGGCGGGTGTATGTAGAGCCTTAGCCCGGTACGAAATTGACCCAGCCAAATGTAAAGGTTGCGGAATGTGTAAACGCGCTTGCCCGGTGCAAGCTATTAGCGGTGCCGTTGGTAAACCGCACCAAATTGACCCTAAGAAATGTATCAAATGTGGTGGTTGTAAAGCTACGTGCAAATTTGGTGCTGTTTCAGTCAAGGCATAACTACGGGAGAGCGTACTATGGAAAACGAAAATTTTGTTACGATTGAAGGTAAAAAAGTAGCCATTGAAGGCGAACGGAATTTATTGGAACTTATCCGCAAAGCAAATTTCAATATCGTTACATTCTGCTATCAGCCGGAATTAGCCATTTATGGCGCGTGCCGGTTGTGCTTAGTGGAAGTGGAAGGTATGGGAATTGTGGCTTCTTGTTGTGTAGCACCCAAAGCCGGTATGAAAGTCCGCATCAACAGCGACGAAATCCGCAACTTGCGCCGCATCAATTTGGAACTTTTACTGGCTTCCGGTAATCACAATTGTACTTTGTGCGGTAAATCCGGGAACTGCAAACTCCAAAAGCTAGCCAAAGATATGGGAATTAGTGAAATTCGCTACAAAGTCAAAAAACATACAAGCGAAATTGATGCTACTGCTCCGGCTTTGGTACGCGATAATAGCAAATGTATTTTATGCGGAAACTGCGTACGCACTTGTAATGAAGTGCAAGGGATTGGAGCGATTGATTTTGCATTCCGCGGTTATAAAGCTAAAATTGCCACTGCGTTTAATAAGGATATGGTTGAAAGCCATGAATGCGTGTCTTGCGGTCAGTGTGCGCGTGTCTGCCCAACGGGTGCTTTGATGCCCAATTCTTCGGAAATTGAAGACGTGTATAAGGCGATCAATAATCCGGATAAAAAAGTAGCCGTACATATTGCCCCCGCGGTGCGTGTAGGTTTAGGCGAAGTTTTTGGTATTAAGCCCGGGATTTCTGTAGACGGTAAGATTGCCGCTGCACTTCGTATGCTGGGTTTTGATTATGTATACGATACTTCGTTCGCGGCCGATTTAACCATTGTGGAAGAAGCAACGGAATTTATTGAACGCTTTACTAAAAAAGACCACTTGCCGCAACTTACCAGCTGTTGCCCGGCGTGGGTCAATTATGTGGAAAAATTCGTGCCGGAATTCATTCCTAATTTATCCAGCGCGCGTTCCCCCATGCAAATGATGGGCCCAGTTCTCAAAGCCGATTTTGAAGAACGCGGCGGCAAACGCGAAGATTTAGTAGTTGTAGCCATTATGCCGTGTTCGGCTAAGAAAATGGAAGCCAAATTGGATAAATTCTACGTGGACAAAAACCCCGATACCGACCATGTGGTTACCACAGTAGGGCTTGCCCACATGATTAAGGCGGCCGGGATTGATTTTGCCAATTTGCCCGACGAAGAATTTGACAAACCGTTTGGTACTAAAACAGGCGGTGGGGTGATTTTTGGTGCTTCCGGCGGTGTCATGGAAGCGGCCTTGCGTTATGCGGCCGCGGAATTGGATCCCAAACGTCAAGGACGCGTCATTTTTGAAAGCTTGCGTGAAACGAAAGAATTTCGCGAAGCGGAACTTAACATCGGGGATATTAAAATCCGTGTAGCGGTAACCAGCGGGCTTCGCAACGCACGTAAATTATTAGAAGATGTACGAGCCGGGAAAGCTCATTACGACTTTATTGAAGTGATGTCTTGCCCGGGCGGTTGTGTGGCCGGTGCGGGGCAACCTCAATATGAAGGTTGGAAAATCCGCAAAGAACGCGCACAAGGTTTGTATGCCGAAGACGCAAAATTGGCGTACAAATCGCAAGATAACAAAGAAGTAATGGCTTTGTATGGTCACGTGCTGGATAAGATCGGTGGCAAAAAAGCGCACCAACTCTTGCATACGCACTATACGGACCGGAAAGACAGAACGGGTAAATAGTTTTTGTCTGTTCCATTTCAAAAGGGGAACCGTGAAAAGACGGTTCCCTATTTTTTATGTCTAAAAGTTATATATTTGCTACAATGGCAGTAAGAGGCACTATTTCCAGAGGTGACAATTTATGAAAAAAGTAATTTTGATGTTGTGTATGTTTGGATTATTAACCGGTTGTACCAACAAGGAACAAAACCAAAAAATTATTTCGTTTTGGACACAGCAAGTTATGGAAGCTCAAATGGCGTTAATGGCAAAAACGTTGAAGGGGGCTTCTTTGCCGCCTGATTTAATGGCTTCCATGAAAGAAATGGGGAAGGATCCGTTGGCCGAAAAAACGGAAAATCCTGAAATAGCTCCCGTAGCTAAAAAAGCAGCTCCCGTAGCAACTCCTAAAGTGCAAGATCCGATTCCGGCGCAGTTGTTTTTGTCTGATAGCTGCGGCTGGTGTCAGAAATTAAAACGGAGCGGATTTCCGAGTAAATTTAAAAAGAAATACAGTGGTGAAGTGGATTTGAAAATATATGAAGTCCATTCAGCGGAAGGAAGCCGAGAATTTTCCAGAGCGGTTAAGAAACATAAACTAAGCGGGGGGGTCCCGTTGATGATTATTGGAAGTTCCGTAATTCCCGGATATTCCGATAATATGATGGCGATAGCAGATGAAAAAGTACGTTTGGAACTTAAAAAACGTGGCCCGGTAGCAACAGGTCCTGCGGTAGTATCCATTACGATGGAAGATGATAAGATCGCCGGGCCCGCTTCTGATGCGGACAAAGCAAAAATGAAAAGATATCTTTCTCAAGTACGTGAAAACAATGAAGCCACTCTTTATTCGCTAAGTTCTATGTTTGCCAATAAACAAATATGGGATGAAGCGTTGGCGATTATCACTAAGACGGAAAATCAGCTTAAGCGCGTGGCGAATGTAAGCTCTAGTTACGAAGCTTTTACAAAAGCAGCCAAACCATTGGAACAATCACAACAGCAACAAATTGAAGCTTTGATTCGGCAGAATGTAAAGAAAATTCGCTAGGTTGATATGCGAACGGGAACGCTGTTTTTGTTTGCTTGTTTGTTGCTAGGAATCGCTTTGCTTGTTGGTTTATGGAGTTGGCCTTCTTATCAACATCAGCGGCAAATTAAGTCCGGTCAGCAGGCGGCAGAGTTGGGTGCGCAATTGGCGTTTATGGAAAATATGTACTATGAACGTACCGGCGATTTTACGGCGGATTTTTCCCGGTTGGAGCCTTTTTTAGAAACGCAAATTCCTTGCCCGCTATCCCAAAGTCCCTATTATTGTGAAGGATATGTTTATACGTTGGAGCAGTCCAATTGGTTGCTGGCATCTTTCCAAAAAGATCCGGAAAAGTATATTGCCTTTGACCTCAAAAATGGCACAGTAGATTGTTCGCACGCGCCCGGCAATTTGGAAGCGTTACCAATTTGTTCCTCTTTGTGAGAAAATTTGCTAGGATAAAATTAGAATCTTAATTCAAGGAGATAAATATATGAAAAAGGTTGTACTTGGTTTACTGGTAATTCCTTTTGTATTTGCTTGTTCCCCCAGCGTAAAGCGCGTGGAAACAAATTTAGTCAAAGACGTCGGCGGCGGTTGGAATGATACCGACGCACAAATGGTTGCCCAAGAAATGATTACCGATTGTTTAAGCGGTGGTTGGTATAATAAATTTGTTACACGTAACGGTAAAGAACCGGTTGTGATTGTGGGAACTGTAGTCAACAACTCTATGGAGCATATCAATACGGCGGTTTTTGTGGAAGAAATGCAACGTGCGCTTATCAATTCCGGAAAAGTGGAATTTGTAGCTTCTTCTGCAGAGCGGGGCGAAATCCGCACGGAACGGTTAGAACAGGATGAATTTGCCTCCGAAGAAACACGCAAAGCATTTGGCAAAGAAGTAGGCGCCGATTTTATGCTTAGCGGAGTGCTAAATTCCGTGGTGGATAAATCTGGCTCTAAAGCATTGGTGTTTTATCAAACGAACTTAAAACTAATTAACATTGAAACGAACCAAATCGTTTGGAACGGACAGAAGCAAATTAAAAAATACGTTAAACGCAGTAAAGTTTCTTTCTAAGGAATCATTTATGAAGGCGCGTGTATACTTGTTGGGGCTGATTGTTTTTTGCTCCGCGTGTGCGGCGCCTTCTTTGCGTTATAAAGCGGAAGTAAATAAATTGGTGGCGGCCGGTAAATTCCAAGAAGCTGATAACTTGATTTCCTCTAAACGGAAAAAAATGTACGGTAAGCAGGATAATGCTCTTTTCTATTTAGATCGTTCGGTCGTTTTGCATGATGCGCAGGAGGCTATTCAAAGTGATTTTTTCCTTTCCCAGGCGCAAGACCGGATAGAAGAACTTTATACCAAAAGTGCCACTAAACAAGTCGGTCGTCTTTTAATTAACGATTTAACCGCTCCTTACGAGATGGGTGCTTATGAACGTGCGTTCACCTATTTTTACCGGGCTATGAACTTTTTGCAACAGGATAAGCTTATGGACGCCGCGGTAGAAGCGCGTAAAGCAGTTTTCTTTTTGGATCAATTGCGCGGCAGTAAAAAAAGCGGATACCGGGATGATCCTTTTGTGCAATATTTTTCCAGCTTGATTTTTGAATCAGTCGGCCAGCGTTCAGATGCGCGTATCGCCCGAGAAAATGCCTTGAATGCATATGCTAATTTTGGGGAAAAACTAAAAGTAAGTGCTCCGGAATTTTCAATCCCAGCCAATGCGGCCGAATTGGGAGAAGTGATTGTTGTGCATTATAATGGCCTTTTACCCCTGAAAAAGAATGCTACCATTCAGGTGGCTTGGGACCGAATTATGTCTATCGTTTCTGCACAACACGAGAACCGTTCTTCCCTTTCCCCAGAGGTGGAAAATGCAATCACGGCCGGTTGGATGGGCCACGCAGTTACACTTTCTTACCCAGTATTAGAGCCGCAACATTATACAATTGCATCTTCTTTTGTAGAAGCCGGTGGCCAAACCTATCCTACGCAAAAAGTGGCCGATTTAGCGGCCGCGGCGAAAGTGGATTTGGAAGAAAGAATGCCGGGAATTTGGTTTCGTACGGCTGCCAGGGCTGTAGCCAAACAGATTGCGGCAGAACAAGCCCGTAAAGCGGCTAAATCCGCTACTAAGGAAGAAGCTTGGGGTGATTTAGCAGGGTTAATCGTTAATATTTTTGGAGCGGCCGTTGAAAAAGCAGATACGCGCCAATGGTTTACCTTGCCGGCAGAAGTGCGCATGACGCGTTTATTTGTAAATCCGGGTGTACAAAATATACGGATACTGTTTCGCAATAGAAATGGTAATATAGTAGAGGAACATATTTTTGAAAACGTAGAATTGCAACGTGGCGGAAGAGTATTTTTACATGTTCGTACCGCTCGTTAGGAGGAACTTATGAAAAAATTAGTAGTACTATTGACTGCGGCCGGGTTGTGCGCTTGTTCCGGGCTTAACAAAAATACCGTATCGTATCATGCCAATAAATACGATAATGCCAAGTACTATGTCGTAGCAGGGGAAGGACGTAGCAAGGCGGAAGCTTCCCAAAATGCACTGGATAATTTGCAACGGGAGATTACGCAAAATGCTCCGGCCGCTGCACAACGTGGAATCGTAAATGATTTAGTGGCTAATAGCGAAGTGGACAAAGTGTGGCGTGATAAAGATGCTTCCGGAAAACATTATTATGCGTTAGCGGTACTTCGCCGGGATAATGCCCATAAGATTTTAGCTCCGCAAATGGATCAAGCCGATACTCAGTTAGCTGGGTTAGCGGCGCAATTTTCCACTCCGGCAGATCCCTTGGCGGATTTGCGTATTGCGTATCGCATGCAGCCGGTTATTACGCGTCGTCAGGCATTAGATGAGGCTTATCAGCTTTTATCGGCTCAGCGTGCTAGCTATAAACCGGAAGTATTTGCCCCTTATAAAGATGCACTTAAGGAAAAATTAGCTGCTGTTTTAGTAGGCATTGATGTGGAAGGTAAAGAAAGCCAAGTGATGGTAAGCTATGTGGTAGATGCCCTTAATCAAATGGGATTAGGCGTGGTGGATATTAGTGACCCGGATAAAGTATTGACTGTGGAAATTCAAACAGATATTGATGGTTATAATTCCCCTAAAGTCAAAGGTTTAGTTTGGGTATCAAGTAGTGCTGCCATTAGTTTAATTGATGCCACAAAGGGAGTTACTTTTTCCCGTTTCAATGTTTACGAACGTGCCGGAACCACCCGTTCTGCGGATTCGTTGCGGCGCAGTATGCAAGCCGCCGGCGAACAGGCCGCCAAGCAAATTGCAGCGCGGTTAGAAGCGTATTTAAACACTAAATAAAAGGAG
This sequence comes from uncultured Elusimicrobium sp., assembly GCA_902781765.1. Classification (GTDB taxonomy): domain Bacteria; phylum Elusimicrobiota; class Elusimicrobia; order Elusimicrobiales; family Elusimicrobiaceae; genus Avelusimicrobium. The sequence goes on from CACZKQ010000010.1 coordinate 41,260, forward strand.
ATTTATAAATGAAGAAAATTATTTTTTTAATGCTTTTAGTAACCCCTGTTTTATTACAGGCAGAAGAACCTACAGCGCCGTCTACCGCTACGCCGGACGTTTCGGCACAAAATGATTTAGCAGAACGTAATAAAATGCTTTATTCATTGGGCTTTTTGTTAGGGGATAATTTGAAAAAGCAGTTGGTGTTAGATAATGAAGATGATTACAAAGCATTATCTCAAGGGATGCGCGATAGTTTGTTGAATAAAAAATCGCAAACAGATGTGGAAAAGTATAAACCGCAAATTATTCAAAAATATCAAGAAGATGCTAAGAAAATTTTTGCTAAACGGGAAGCCGAACAACAAGAGTTTTTAACAAATTTTCAAAAAGAAAAGGGTGTAAAAACATTGGATAATGGTGCCATGATTAAATTATCTAAACCGGGCAAAGGGAAAGCTCCTAAGGCAGATAGCACCGTAAAAGTGCATTACACAGGTACGTTAATTGACGGAACAAAGTTTGACAGTTCCCGGGATCGCGGCGAGGCCTTTCAAACACGTTTAACGGATGTGATTTCTTGTTGGACGAAGGCCGTTCAGCAAATGAAACCCGGGGCTCGGGCTCAGGTCGTTTGTCCTCCCGATACGGCGTACGGGAATCGTCCGGTCGGGCAGATTCCACCAAATTCCGCGCTCGTTTTTGATGTGGAATTAGTGGAAGTGGTAAAATAATGTCAAAAACCAGTTACTTTTTTATAGCTGTAATCGTAACCGCGCTCTTATTTATGAGCGCGGTTCGCGGTTATCAGTTTTATGCCAAGCGGGTCGCCGAGCAGCAGGAAGAGTATGACAATCGGACGCAACCC